>CAYILU010000128.1:0-4883 GCA_964364235.1 uncultured bacterium
CGCGCCCCCCGGGCGGGCAGCCGCGCCCCCCCGGCCCCGCGGCCCCGGGGCGCCCCGGGGGCCCCCCCACGCCCACGCCGACGCCGGACCGGGAGAGAAACTCCTTCAGGGCGGCGAGGGAATCGGTGGGGACGAAGGGGATCTCCACACCCTGGCGGCTCGTGAGATGGACCGTCCCCTTCCCGAAGCGGTCCGCCGCCCCCTGGATGGCGCGCAGCTGCCCTGCCGTCAGCTGCCCGCCGACCACGTGGAGGCGGACGGAGAACAGCCCCGCCTCCTTCTGCCGCATCATCCCGCCCTTCTTCAGTTCCTTGTAGTCGGCTTCGTTCATACGGTCAGGTCCACCTTCGGCACCCCGTCGTTCGCGACGCGAGCGGCGAAAAAGGAGGTGTACTTGAAGGCGTTGTCCGGGGAGATGCAGACGGCCACCGCGTCCGCCGATAGATTCTCCTGGAGCGCGGCCCACACGATCGCCCCCGTGGAGGGACCGGCGAGCAGGCTCTCCTCGCGCGCAAGGCGTATCATGGTCTCGTAGGCGGGCCCGTCGGGGACTCGCACGGTTTTGTCGATGAGCGTTTCGTCGAGGATCCCGGGCTTATTGCTCTCCTGGAAGTTCTTGAGGCCCGACAGCGTGTGCCCCTTTTCGGGCTCGATCGCGATCACGCGGACGTCCCGATTCTTCTCCTTCAGGAATTTCGCGACGCCCGTGATCGTTCCGCAGGTCCCGTACCCCGCGAGGAAGTGGGTCACCTTCCCTTGCGTCTGGTCCCAGATCTCCGGCCCGGTCGTCTCGTAATGGGCGCGCACGTTGTCCGGGTTCTCGTACTGGTTCGGCATGACGTACCGGTCCCTCGTCGATTCCGCGGTCACGAACGTCCGCGCGAGGGCGATGGCGCCGTCCTTGGGATGGTCGATCGGGCACAAATCGTCGGGGGTGGGCCAAACCTCCGCGCCAAGAAGCCGCAGGAGGGCGATCTTTTCCTCCGGGGCGCCCGACGGGATGGTGATGGTGCAGGGGACGCCCAAAAGGTTCGAGAGGGCGGCAAGGGCGATCCCGGTGTTTCCGGAGGTCGGCTCGACGAGCCTGCGGCCGGCGAGCCTGCCGTTTTTTCGAAGCCCCTCCAGGAGGTACTTGGCCGTGCGGTCCTTGATCGAGCCGAACGGGTTCATCCATTCCAGCTTGGCGTAGATCTCGCCGCCTCCCTGCGGCGGGATCCGTCCCAGGCGCACCAGGGGCGTCGGGTTCTCCCGCGAGCCGATCAGCTGGGAAACGTCGTCAAACACTCTGCGCGACAGGTCCATCGTTTCGCTCCTCGATGTTTTCCTGATCCCGGCAGCCGGCCAGGGCGTACTCCGCGGTCTTTCCGACGAACAGCAGGGCGGGGGAGCGGATCCCGGCTTCCTCCACGAGGCGGGAAAGGTCCGCGAGCCGCCCCCGGAGGACCCGCTGGCCGCGCCGTGTGCCGTTCTCGACAAGGGCGAACGGGGTGTCGGGAGAAAATCCTCCCTTCTCCACGAGATCCCGCGCAAGCTCCCTGACCCGAGCCACCCCCATGTAGACGGCGAGCGTTCCGTTCGCCGGCAGCCGTTTCCAGTCGATCGCGTTGCGCGCCTTGTCGTCCGCCTCATGGCCGGTGAGCAGCGTCACCGTGGACGCGAGGTCCCGGTGCGTCAGCGGTACCCCCGCGGCGGCGGCGCATCCCAGGGCCGCCGTGATTCCCGGGACGATCTCGAAAGGAATTCCCTCCGCCGCAAGAAACTCCGCCTCCTCTCCGCCGCGGCCGAAGACGAGCGGGTCGCCGGACTTGAGGCGGACCACCGATTTCCCCGCCCGGGCGAGCCGGGCCATCGTCTCGTTGGTCGCCGCCTGCTTGAGCGCCGAGCCGTGGCCGGCCGTCTTCCCCCGGCGGGCGAAGCAGATCCTGGCCGCCTTCGCGGGGGCAAGCGACAGGATTTCTTCCGGCACGAGGTAGTCGTGGATGACGACGTCCGCGCCGCGCAGCAGCCCCAGGGCCCGAACGGTCAGGAGGTCCGGGTCCCCCGGGCCGGCGCCGACGATGTACACCTTTCCTCCCGATCCCCGGGCCCCCCTGCGCCTGCGGCCCCGCTCGATGCGGACCGCGATCTCCGCCTTGCGGTCCGAAAGGAATTCCCGGATCGCCCGCGCCGCGCCGGGGTTCTTCCCGCCGGTGGAGACCGCCAGCGTGAACTCTTTCCCGGAGACGACGGCGGGCAGGATGAACGAGCATTCGGCCGGGACGTCCGCCACGTTCACGGGGATGTTGCGGCGCCGCGCCTCCCGCGCCACCGACCGGTTCGCCGCCGGGTCGGAAGTCGCGGCGAAGGCCAGGGCCATCCCGTCGAGATGCTCCGGCCGGAACGGGGAGAGGGTTCCGCGCACCCGTCCGTCTTCGACGAGACGCCGCACGGGGGCGGAAAACTCCTTCGCGACGACGGTCACCGCCGCGCCGTGCGCGAGGAGTGCGTCGATCTTTCGCGCTGCGACCTTGCCCGCCCCCGCGACGAGGACCTGCGCGCCGCGAAGGTCGAGAAAGACCGGAAACCAGGTTCCGCTGGCTTTCATCCATGCCTCACAGGAAATATTCCGGCTCCCGTTTGCCGAACGGGTCGGGGAGGACGCTTCCGCGAAGGGCGTTCACGCGTACGTTGTCTCCCATGGCGATCTCTCCGGCCATCGGGTGGCTGCGCAGGAGGAGCGCCATCATCTTGTATCCTTCCTCCGTCTTCACCTCCACGCGAAGGTGCGTCCCATGGAAGGAGACGGATTCGACCGTTGTCCGCGCCTGTCCCGCCTCCGCCGTTCCCGGCGGGTGGATCGAGATGTCCTCCGGCCGCAGGATCACCTTGACGGGGCTTCCGTCCCCCGGCGCGCCGTTTCCCGCCATCCGGATGGCGAGGCTTCCCGCGTAGGCGCAGCCGTGATACATCTGGCCGGGCAGCACGTTGACCTCCCCGACGAACCGGGCGACGAACTCCGTGGCGGGCTCCTGGTAAATTTCCCGGGGTGTGGCGACCTGCTCGATCCGCCCCTCGTTCATCACCGCGATCCGGTCCCCCAGCTCCATCGCCTCCCCCTGGTCGTGGGTGACGACGACGGCGGTGATCCCGACCTTCTTCTGGACCGCCTTGATCTCCCGGCGGAGGCGCTCCCGAACCTTGACGTCGAGGGCCGACAGCGGCTCGTCGAGGAGCAGGAGGGAGGGCTCCACCGCGAGCGCGCGCGCAAGCGCGACCCGCTGGCGTTCCCCCCCCGAGAGCCGGTCCACCGGCCGGTCCGACTCTTCGGAGAGGCCCACGAGGTCGATCATCTCCCTTGCCTTCCGGTTTCTCTCCCGCGCCTCGATCCCCCGAACCCGAAGGCCGAACGCAATGTTTTCCAGGACGGTCATGCGAGGGAAGAGGGCGTAGTCCTGGAAGACGAACCCGACTCCCCGTTCCCGCGCCGGGGTGTTTTCCACGTTCTTCCCCGCGATCCGCACGGTCCCGGCGTCCTTCGGCAGCAGTCCCGCCACGATCCGGAGGAACGTCGATTTGCCGCAGCCGCTCGGACCCAGGAGCGAGAGCAGCTCGCCGGAACCCACGGAGAGCGACACGCCGGCGAGGACGGTTTTCTCCCCGAACGATTTCCGGAGCGCTTCCGTGGAGAGGTGCGGGGTCATGCGTTTTTCGCCGTTTTGCCGGCGCCCGACTGGACGACCTGGAGCAGCAGGAGGATGAGGAAGGAAACGAGCGCCAGGAGGATCGCGATGGCGGCAGCCCCTTCGACATCGCCCGTGTTGAACCGGGAGAAGATGTAGAGAGGGCCGGTCTGCGTGCGGCCGACAAGGTTCCCCGACACCATGATGGACGCTCCGAATTCCCCGAGCGACCGCGAGAAGGTGAGGAACGATCCGGCGATAAGCCCTTCCTTTATCGAAGGGAGTGTGACGAGGAAAAATACCTGCCACTCCCTGGCGCCGAGCGTCCGCGCGGCGTCCTCCCCGGAGCGCGGTGCGGATTCGAGGACCGCGCCTACGGCCCGGACCATGAACGGGAAGGTGACGAAGACGTGGCCCAGGAGCAGGCCCGGGAAGGAGAACATGATCTGGATGTTCCGTTCGCTGAAAAATTTCCCTGCCGGCCCGAAGGGGCCATAGAGCAGGAGGAGCGCGAAGCCGGTGACCACCGTGGGGATGGCCAGGGGGATGTCCACAAGGGCGTTGACGGCCCAACGCCCCGGGAACCGGTACCGGGTGAGGACAAAGGCCATCGCGGTCCCGATCACCCCGTTCAGGGCGGTCGTGGCCAGTGCGACCCACGCGGTCAGCCGAAGCGCGCCGAGGGCGCCCGGCTCCCGGAGCCGGTTCCAGAACACGCCGAATCCCTCCCGGACCGCATACTGGTTGAGCGAAACCAGCGGCAGGAGGATGAGGACCAGGAACAACCCGATCGCGGCGGCGAACACCGACCACCGCACCAGGGAATCGAGGTTCCGGAACGGGACGGTGCTCATGCATTTATTTCTGCTGCGTCTTCTTCCACGCGTTTTCGATGATGTTCCTGCGTGCGTTCTTCCACCCGCCGAGGTCGTCCACCGTGAACGGCTCGGCCACCACGGCATACTTGGCGTGGAACTCCTTCTCCACCTTGGCGTCCACAGGGCGGAAACCGTACTTCGCATACGCGCGCTGCGCCTCAGTGGTGTACAGGAACTTGATGAGCTCGTTGACGGCGTGCTCCTGCTCCGGACGGATGTTCCTGTCGATCCGCGCGACCTTCCACTCGGTCTCGATCGTTTTCCTGGGCACGGATATCTCGTAATCGCGGCCCTTCAGCTTCTCCAGCAGCGCCTCGTTCTCGTAGGTCACGATGGCGTCGCCGAA
>CAYILU010000129.1:0-4879 GCA_964364235.1 uncultured bacterium
AGGGCGCACTCGTCCGCGTACGGCTTGTACGTGGTGAAGAATACCACCCCGGAGGTCGTGGCAAGCGGGTCGGTGATGACCCGCTCGGACCGGAACGGCCGGGTGCTGCCGTCGTACGTGTAATAGGTCGAGGTGGTCCCGATCGTCGAGGAGGGATCCAGGTCGATGAACCACCCCTTGAACCCTGATGAGTTCGCGGTGCTCTCCGCCGGGACGTTGGCGATGTCGGTGACGTTCGGGAAAGCCGCGTCCGGAGTCGAGAAGGCGACCGTTGTCGTACAGGCCGGATTGATCGTGTTGTATGCCGTGAAGCACGGCTCCCTGAGGCCGAAGAGCCGCCGCTGCCCCGTCGCGTCATCGATGTCCGGGCTGACGGCCCCCGCCGTGGGGGGGTTCTCGTAGAAGTACCTTCCCGTGCCGAAGAACAGCCAGTTCGTGCTGTAGTTCTTGTTCTGGAGACGCGCCACCGAGGAGGTGACCGGCCCGATCCCGTCGATCACCTGGCTCCAGGCCCAGGCGCCGGCCGCCGGCGTGATGTTCTTTGTCACGATCCTCCCCACGCCGCCGTCGGTCCACGTGTACGAGCCGCTCGTCCCCGTCCTCTTGACGTAGCCCGCGTAGATGGCGTCGTCCTGGTAGTCGAGGTTGAAGTCCGCCACGGAATTGATCATCGAGCCGGCGAAGGCGTACTGGATCCCCGTGTCGATCGTCTGGACCAGCGCCCCGGTCTTCAGGTTCAGGACGAAGAAGCGCAGATTCTGGTTGGAGCGTCCGAGGAACTGGTTGTTCGTGTTGTCGATCGGACCGGTCGGTCCCGAACCGAATACCACGTACCATTCCCCGTTCAGGGAACGGTCGCGGGTGGAGGTCAAGGAGTTCAACGCGTCGATCCGGACGACCGCCGGCCCCGTGGTCGTGAAACCGAGGTTCGTATCCGTGAACTCCCACAACAGGGAGGGGGTCGTCGGGTTCGTAACGTCCAGGGCGAAGTACGAGGAGAACCCCTTGTCCGTGGCCGGCGTCTTCACGCAGTCCTGCCCCGCCGTGCACGTGTTGGCGCATGCGCCCCCGGTCCTCATTCCGCCGATCACCACCGTCCGCCAGCTGTTGGATGTCCGTGCATCCGTGGGCGCCCCGTTGATGCTGGCGTCGAACACGTAGGGGGAGAGGTCGGTGTAGTAGAGGTGGCAGTAGTCGGGATCCTTGATGTACTTCAAATACGGGAGGGCGTTTTTCGGAATGAACGCCCACGCCTCGTCTCCCAATGTAGTCCCCACGTAGGGATTCGTGATCCTCGCCTTCTCCGTCGCCGCCTGTGTGGGAGTGGTCCAGGAAAGCTCGAGCTTGCCGAGCCGGAAGGCGTGGAGCATCCCGTCGTTCCCGCCCGTGAAGACCATCCCGCGGTTCTTGTAGACCGTGTTGTCGATGAACGCCTTGTATGTCGTGTCGTTGTAGGCCGAGTCGTATTTGTTCAGCGGGACGCTCGCCACGATCCGCGGGGTGGAGTTGACGACGTCCCCCAGCTTCCACACATTGTTGTCGGACCCGATCGTGACGGTCCTCGATCGCAAAGTGAGGTCGTCCGTGTTGTCGAACCCCTGGACATACCGGATGATGGTCACCGCGTTGTCCCCCGCATCGGGCACAAGGTAGGGGCTGAGCGTGGACGCATTGGCGACGGTGAAGTCCGTCATCGTCGAGGAACCGTCCAGGTTGGTGTAGATCGTGCGCGGGCTGGAAGTGAGATCCTTCCCCCAGAGCTGTCTCCCGGCCTCCCAGAGGCTGCTCAGGCCTTCGAAGCTCAGGGTGGAGGCGGTGTTGTCGGCCACGCCGTCTCCGTTGGAGTCCACCCACCGTTTCACCTTGGTGAGTTCCGCCACGTTGTCGTAGAAGAACTGCACGATGTAGTCGTTGGCCAGGTTCAGCTTGGAGTCGACGGTGGTCTCCTCCCGGATGGTGGCGTTGGCGAAGAAGGGATCCACGTGATACCAGAGGTTCTGCAGCGACCCTGTCCACCAGGCGATGTCGTTGCCGAACCGGCGCCGGGGGTAGAACACCGCCTGGATGAGGTTCGCCCCGCTCCCCTCCCCGGAGGCGAGGACGGACGCAGCGGTCCCGGAGGAAGCCCGTTTCAGGATACCGCTGAAGGCATCCTTGATCGACTGCTCGAGTTCATACCCGTCCGTCGACTCGAAGTACGTGTCGGGCTGCCCGCCGCCATCCTTGTCCCACTCCGCCTGGGCGTTGGGCGTATTGCTCCCGTCCAGGTCCTCGAACCCCCCGTTGATGGCTGCGTATTTCAGGAGGGTGGACCCTTTCCCGAACGCGAATACCGTGTACAACGTCAGGTTCTGGGTCTTCGCGATGTTGTCTATGCCCAAGGTGGGGTTGTTCCGCAGGTCTTTCGTGTGCGCGAACAGGGCGACGTCCTCCAGGCCGGCCGTGTATCCACCGGCGCCGCAGGTAGGGAAAGAGGCGGCTGGAAAAGAGAAATTGCCTGGACCCGTGAGCGCGGGCGCGGTGGCGTTGTCCACGGCGGGGCAGCCCCCCCCCGAGCAGTTGAACGCCGACAATCCGGATGCATAATTCACGAGGTTTGTGGGGAGACCCCCGTCGGAACAGGGCTCACCGTCCGTGATCAGCAGGACGAAGCTTTTCGAGCAGACGGGCCACCGGGCGCTTCCCCCCGTTCCGTAGTTGAACGGATCGTTGGTGTTGTTGATCTGGTAATCCCCGGAAGCGTACCGCGGTCCTGTCCCGGCAGGGGAGGTGTATCCCGAAATGCTCGACTGCTGGGCGAAGTACCCGACGATCGTCCACAGCGTCTCGCCGAGCGGCGTGTTCGCGTTCGGCCGGGTGAGATTGACCTGGTTGACGGTGCTGGACAGGCTCCCTCCCGCCACCGGGACCTGGATGAAGCCTCCGTCGTTCGTTTTGTAGAAGGTGAGCCCAAGGCGCGCCCTGGAGCCGACGCCACTCTGATGGACGCCCGCGACGGGCACGGGGAGGGGGACCGAAAGGTTGAATGCCCCCGCGGGGCGGGTCCCGTCGCCCCCGCTGGAGTCGTTGCGGACGTTGAAGGAGGAGGTTCCCGACCCGCCCCCGCCGCAGCCCGCGTTCGCGGAGAGGACGTAGAACTTCCGGTTCCCCGAAAACTCGGTATAGTCCTGGGCGGGGTTGATCCGCTTGTATTTCCCGCGGCTGTCGCAGTCCGCGACCTCTCCCACGAGCCGGTCGTACCCGGATCCCTCGCCCGTGGTGGTTTTCCCTCCCGTCAAGACTTTACGCAGGACGTCGACCCTGCGCATCGTGAGCCAGTTCAGGAAGTTCCCGTCCCACTCGGCGGCAACCTTCGCCCTTGCGCCGGAAAGCCCGCTCAAGGTTTTCGGGGCGGAAGGCACGAACCGGTTGCTGGAGTAGGTGTACCAGTAATCGGGATTGAAGTAGCCGTAATATTTATACGTCGGGTAGGTCCCCGGGTCCGTGAACCCCGTGCAGGGGGATGCGGAGTTGGTGCAGAGGACGTCGTCGCTTTGGTCCGTGGTATGGAAACCGTCGAAGTAGGCGAGATTGAACATGCTGCCCGACGTGTCCACCATCAGCATGACGTTGGGCGCGATGTTCTGGACCACGTACGGGGGGACCTGGCAGTAGTCGTACATGTTCGCGGCGAACGACCGGGAAGAATGCGGAACCGTTCCGGAGAGAACGAGGAACGGCAAGGATAACGTGATCGCGCGCAGTACGATGCGTTTCATGGCTCCTCCCTACTCGACCATCGGATCGTACACCACCACCGAGGTGATCTGCCCATTCCGGAAATAGAGATCCACCTTTTTCCCGCGGACGATCTCCGAAACCGCAAGCCCCTTCCCGGAAGGATTGACTACCGGAACCCCTTCGAGGTTATGGCTCTTACCCTGGATGGAAATGGAATTTCCGGACACCTCTTCCACAATCCCCGTGACGCTCCTCATCTGTCCGGCCGTTTGCCCGACACGTGGGAAAATCGCAATGCTCCCAATGACAAGCAACAAAACCGCGGCCAGAAGTGCAATCCGCCCTCGACATGCCATCCCTTCCTCCTTCTCCTCCCAAGTGCCGGCTGCCGTGCTCCCGAATCCGTATGTCTTTGTTTCTTTCCTTGTCACTTCCAACAGCAATAAACATGCCTTCACAATATTTGTCTTTATCGGACAGGATGCGGGGAATCTTTAGAAGAATAACAACCCGGTTATTCTCTTTATTATTCAATTGGATATTCGATTCTTGCGGGACAATTTCCCCTTCCCGTCCTTTCCGGGATGGCTGGCGGGGAATCCCGAAGACAGGTAAATTCTTTTCAGGAGGATTAAATAATTTAATGTGAAGGGGGCATCTGTTCCTTCGTGTTTCTGAGCAGGCCCACCAGTCGCCCCACGACTTCCGATGCATATCCCGTAAGGTGAATGTCGGTCACCGTGCGGGTCAGCGGCGTCTCTTCGGGGTTGATCTCGATGATGAACGCCCCGTGCTCCTTCGCGATCCGCGGGATGTCGCAGGCGGGGGCCACCTGGGCCGAAGTGCCGATCACCAGGAGAACGGCGCACCTCTGCGCCTCCGACTCCGCCTCTTCCTGTGCGGCCCAGGGGATCGGCTCGCCGAACAGGACGACGTCCGGCTTCAGGATCTCCCCGCATTCGCAGCGCGGGGGGATGCCACCCGCGATCTTTTCCCTTGAGGGATAGCGTTTCCAGCAGGTGAGGCAGACCAGCTCGCCCGGGTTCCCGTGGTATTCGATCACCCGCCGGGAGCCCGCCGCCTGGTGAAGCCCGTCCACGTTCTGCGTGATGACGGACCGGAGGATGCCCATCCGCTCCAGTTCGGCGAGCCCGAGATG
>CAYILU010000130.1:0-4760 GCA_964364235.1 uncultured bacterium
CTACCGGAAGGCCCAGCTGGCCATCCGGAGGCTGGACGAACTCCTGCTGCAGCTCCCGCCTGTGACCGTTTCCTCCGTGCAGGAGCCGATGCTGCGCCGCGTCGCGCCCACGGCCGCCATCATGGTGTCCGGGTACAACGGCCTCGGGATGCACGTCTTCTTCTCGGTCATCCGGTCGTTCCCGGGGACCTTCCGGAACTTCATCTTCCTTTCCGCGGGCGTGGTCGACAGCACGATCTTCAAGGGCGCGGAGGAGGTGGTTCACCTGGGGGAGGATCTTCGCGAGCAGCTCCGGAACTACGTGGAGTTCGTCAAGGGGCACGGCTACTATGCGGAGGCGCGCAGCGAGGTCGGGACGGACGTAATCGAAATCATCGGCCACCTCGCTTCCGGCGCCGCGAAGGATTTTCCCAACATCGTCTTTTTCTCCGGGCAGCTCGTCTTCCAGGAGGAGAGCTTCGTCACCCGCCTCCTCCACAACCAGACGGCCTTCCTCGCCCAGAAGAAACTGGTTTTCGCGGGGTTGCCGATGATCGTGCTCCCCGTGCGCGCGCTCTGAAGAATCCGGTATTCTTTCCGAAAAGATATGCTATAAAAAGGGCGGGGGCGGGGCGGGTATCGAGCCGTTGAGAGGGGAAACCTTTGGCGGTACGGGCATCCAGACGGATCCTGCTGACGTTCCTCTTCCTGATGATGGCGGGTTTTCTCTCCTACCTGGTCGCCGCTTCGCAGTTCGATCCGCGTTTCAATCCGCATTCCCTCTTCGGGAAGACCGACCGGTGTCCGAAGTGCCACATCCATTACCGGGAGGACCTGGAGCCGACCCGGTTCCTGCCGGATTGCAACGACGTCTGCATGGGGTGCCATTCCGCCGAGAAACTGGGCCGCAGCCACCCGAACCAGGTCCGCCCGAGGGACAAGTACTGGAAGATGAAGGTCCCGGCCGATTTCCACCTCGACGACGACGGGAGGATCATGTGCCTGACCTGCCATAAGGCGCACGGCCCCTTCCTTTCCACGGTGAAGGCGTTCGCGAAACAGAGACCGGAGAATGCGAGGCCCCCGGCCGGAGTCCCCGGATATTACAGGACGTTCTTTCTGAGGCTTTCGGATCCCGAGAAAGGGTTCGCCGTGCTGTGCGACGGATGCCACAAGTTGCTATGACAAACCTCATCCTTCCGAGACGGCGGAGAATCGTCTTCATCAGCCCCGCCTTCCAGGGGGGGGTCGCGATATCCTTCGCGGTGGTCGTTGTCGCGGGAGCCGCGCTTTTTGCCCTGCTGGTCTATCACGACATCAAGAAAGCCCTCTGGGACGCCTCCTACATGGGGCATTTCTTCTTCCGGACGCCGTACCAGATCGTGAATGACATCCTGTTGACCCATCTCGCCGGCCTGTTCCTCGGGGTGCTCGCCGTGAGCTTCGCCGTCTTCTTCCTGCTGGTGCGCAGGATTCGCGCGGGGATCGGGCGGGTGATCGAGGTGTTGGCGGCTTCCGGGGAGGGGGATCTCTCCACGCCCACGGGAGCTCCGGGCCTGAAGACGATCGCCTCCTTCGGGAAGCAGGTGGACGCCGCCCGGTCCCACATGCTTTCCCGGATCGGGGAGATACGCGCCGACCTCGCCTTCCTGGCGTCCGGCCCGCCGGCGCCGGAAGAGTTCCGGCAGAGGTGGGACAGCATGAAGGAGAAGATCGGGAGACTTGCCCCGTGACCGGCCGGTTGCGCGAAAAGGAGATCCGGGTCGCCGAGCGGGGGTACCTGTTCAGGTTCCTCCTCCAGCTCTCCGCCGTCTTCGCGTTCGGCGCACTCCTCCTCTTCGCAATCCTGTTCCTCTTCTTCTCGAGGCCGATCCAGGGGGATTATTCCAGCGTGTTTTACGCGCTGCGCCACCTGACCGAATTCGCGCTTCCCATGGTCTCCTTCTCCGCGCTGGTCTACGTCCTTCTCGTGTGTGGGGCCACGGCGGTCGTGTGCGTCTACGCCATCCACAAGATCGCGGGGCCCATCTACCGGATGGAGAGGGTGATCGAAACCTGTCTCGCCGATGAGCCGGTGAGGTACGTCACCTTCCGGAGGGGGGACCAGGCCACCGTGCTCGCGACGGCGTTCAACGGGTTCCTGGGCCGCGCGCGCGAGGATC
The DNA here is from genome assembly GCA_964364235.1 of uncultured bacterium. GTDB lineage: Bacteria > Desulfobacterota > Deferrimicrobia > Deferrimicrobiales > Deferrimicrobiaceae > JAKALO01. The sequence continues at coordinate 2,142 of CAYILU010000130.1, forward strand.
GGCAGGAATGGTTGGGGATCATGGAGCGCGCGGAGCGGATTTGCCAAAAAGACCCGGCCGGAATGGAGAAGGCGGTCGCGGAGCTCCGCCGGGCGGTTTCCAAATACCGCTGACCCCCAGTTGACCATTCGAACCGAATTCTGCGAAGATACCCTGGAACCCTGAAGAAGGGGTTGGAATCGATTCCCTGGAAGGAGGAGATGCGATGGCAGTTATGAGGAAGGCGGGTTGGTTTCTCGCGTTGGCCATGCTGATGGCGGGATGGATGGGAGTGCTGGGATCCCTCCGGGGGGTGGCCGAGGCCGGAGTGATCGCTTCGCACGGCGCCGCGCAGGCGGATCTCCGGGGTGCGGAGGTCGCGAAGGTGCAGTCGTTCCTGGAACGGAAAGTCATTCTTCAGAAGTTGTTGGATTACGGAGTTTCCCCGGAGGAGGCGATGGCCAAGATCCGGTCGATGAGCGACAGCGACCTGCACCGGCTCGCGTCGCTCACGGACCGGGCCGCGGCGGGCGCGGACTCCGGGATTGGCCTCCTGATCGGGGTGGCGGTCCTCATCATCCTGATCATCATCATCATGAAGCTGATGAACAAGGAAATCATCGTCCGTTGACGATCGGGCCTCGGGTTTTCGGCGCCGCCCTGTTGCCGGGCGGCGCCTTTTCCGTTCGGGGGGGCGATTCCCGACGCCATTCGCGCCGGCTCTGGTAAAATAGGCAGATGCTGCGCGACAGTTTCGGCCGCCGGGTCGACTACCTCCGCCTATCCGTCACCGACCGGTGCAACCTCCGGTGCCTCTACTGCATGCCCCCCGAGGGGATCCCCCTGAAACCCGTCGGGGAGATCCTCACCTACGAGGAGTTGCTGCGATGCGTCCGGGTCGCCGTCTCCCTGGGGATCCGGAAGGTACGGGTCACCGGGGGAGAGCCGCTCGTCCGGGGCGGCGTGGTCGAGTTCATCCGCAGCCTCTCCGCGCTCCGGGGGATCACGGACCTCGGCATGACCACCAACGGGATCGGGTTGGCCGAGGTGGCCGGTCCGCTTCGGCAGGCGGGGCTTGGCCGGGTCAACGTAAGCCTCGACACGATCCGCCGCGACCGGTACGCCGAGATCACCCGCCGCGACCGGTTGCCGGACGTCCTTTCCGGGATCGACGCCGCGGTCCGCGCGGGCCTTTCCCCCGTGAAGATCAACGTCGTCCTCCTGCACGGCCTCCTTCCGGGAGAGGTCGACGATTTCCTGGGGATGGCGAGGGAGAAGCCGGTCGAGGTCCGCTTCATCGAGCGGATGCCGATGGGCTGCCTCCCCTCGGAAGGGTATGTCTCCGCGGACCGGATCCGCGACCGGATCCTGACACTCCCCGGCGTCCGCGAGGCACGAAGCGAAGGGCCTTCCGCCGCGGTGCGCTACGAGGTCCCCGGGTTCGCGGGCACGGTGGGGATCATCTCCCCCATCTCCAGAAAATTCTGCTCCGATTGCAACCGGCTCCGGATCACGGCCGACGGCAGGATGCGCAACTGCCTGTTCGCACGGGAGACGCTCGACCTCCGGTCCGCCCTGAGGCAGGGGGGGGGCGACCGGAATGTCGCCGCGATCTTCCGGAAGGCCGTGATGACCAAGCCGGAGGGGCACGACCTCTGCGCCGCCGGCGGGTCTCCCGCCACGGAACCGATGTCCCGCATCGGCGGCTGAAGCGGTAGGCGACGTCCTGTTCCCTCCCATTCACCCGGACCTGAGGTTCCACAATTACGCCTCGTTCCTCCGGCGGCGCCTGGGGGGGCCTGTCGCGAGGATCAGCGTCGAGGCGGGGTTCACCTGCCCGAACCGCGACGGCTCCCGGGGGACCGGCGGCTGCCTCTATTGCAACAACGAGTCCTTCATGCAGGGAGTCCTCTACCCGGGCCTGTCGGTGGAGGAGCAGGTGCACAGGACGATCGCGAACAACGGCCGGCTCAAGGCGTTTCGCCGCCTTCTCGTCTACTTTCAGCCGTACACCAACACGTACGCCCCGCCGGAGGTTCTCGCGCGGACCTACCGCGCGGCGTTCTGCCACCCGGACGTTGTGGGCATCGTCGTGGGGACCCGGCCCGATTGCCTCGGGCCCCCGGTCCTCGACGTTCTCGAGGCGATCGCGGGAAACCGGTATGTCTCCGTCGAGATCGGCCTCCAGTCGATCTCCGACGACGTCCTCGCCGGGATCAACCGGGGGCACACGGTGCGGGAGTTCACGGACGCGGTCGCTGCCGTGCGGCGACGGGGGATCGACGTCGCCGTTCACCTCATCTGCGGGCTCCCGGGGGACACCCGGGAGAACTTCGTGGCGACGGCGGCGTTCCTTTCCGGCCTCGGGGTGCAGGGGGTGAAGCTGCACCATTTGCACGTCGTCGCGGGGAGCGGGCTGGAGCCGTTGTGGAGGCGGGGCGAGGTGCGGGTTCCCGAATACCCGGAGTATGTGGACGCGTGCGCGGACTTCCTGGAGCTCCTCTGCCCCGAGGTGGCGGTCCTGCGGCTGATCGGCACGGCTCCCCGGGAGGCGCTCCTCGCTCCCTTGTGGGGGAAGGGGGGCCGCGAGGTCTCGCGCGACGTGGCCGCCGAGTTGCACCGGAGGGGGACCTGGCAGGG
>CAYILU010000131.1:0-4734 GCA_964364235.1 uncultured bacterium
CAGGCCGGTGGATGTCGTCGAGGATCGCGACGAGAACATCTACATCGTGGACCAGAGAAACAACCGGATCCAGGTCCTGGACCGCCGGGGTAGGTTTCTCCGGGAATGGGGGGGGCGGGGGTTTGCCCCCCGCTCCTTCGACACTCCTTCCGCCATCACGATCGACCGGAACACGGGCAAACTGTATGTGGTGGATACCCTCAACAACCGCATACAGATCTTCGATCCGGATGGAAGTCTTGCCAAGACCGGGCCGAACGGGAAGCCCATCACCAACCCGATCGGGCGTCTCGGTTCAGCCGACGGCGACTTCAATCGACCGAGGGACGTGGCGGTGGACAAGAGGGGGAACATCTACGTCGCGGACACCGGAAACAACCGGATCCAGAAGTTCGATCCTTCGGGGAATTTCCTGTCGGAGTGGGGGAAGTTCGCCAGACGCCGCGGGGTGCAGTTGAACAACCCGGTCTCCCTCGCTTATTCCGACGAGGGGTTCGGGTACATTTACGTCCTTAATTCCCCGGAATGCCGGGTCCAGAAGTTCGACTTCGACGGGAACTTCGTCAAGGAATGGCCGATGCACCTGAAAGGGGAGGGCGCCCTCTGCGGCCCGTCCCGAATTCGGATTGATCCGCGCCTGTATACAGTGTATATTGCCGATACGGAAAACGACCGGGTCGTTTTGTTCGACAGGGACGGCGAGCCCTTGGGGGAACTGAAGGAAGGAAAGGTGCCCCTGAAAAAGCCCGGGGGGCTCTTCATCAGCCAGGTATTCGGGGAAAACGTGATTATCGCCGATACCGGCAACAACCTCATCCAAAAATTCAGGAGGGTAAGATAGGCATGCGCTTCCCGGCGAAGACCCTGCTGCTCCTCATCGTGTGCGTTTGCTGCTTCGCTCCCGGGCGGGGTGCCGCCTTTGCGCAGGAAAAGGAAAAGACGATGACCCCCCTGTCGGGCGGGATTCCGATGATCGAGGGGATCAAGATGCTCGAGGCCGGCTCCGTCGCTCCCGACTTCAGCATCAAGGATACGGAGGGAGTGTCATACAACTACGCCGAAGGGAAGGGGAAAAAATCGGTCCTGCTGGTCTTCTGGTCGATTTTCTGCGAGCCGTGCCGGGCCGAGATGCCGATCGTGCAGAAGGCGCATGACAAGTACAAGGATGCGGGACTGGATGTGCTTGCCGTCGCGCTTGACGGCGAGCCGCTGAAAAACAGCATCGTCGGGTTCGTGAAGCAGGAGGGGTATACATTCCGCGTTTTGATAGACGAGCTGGATGCGAAGGAAATGTTCAAGGTGGCCGATCCTTACGGGGTAGCGGGGACGCCGACCTTGTACCTGGTGGACAAGTCAGGAAAAGTCGTCCTCGCCAAGGCCGGCCGGCTGAAAGAAGAAGAGTTGGAAACGGCAATCCAGGGCGCCTTGAAACAGTGAGGGCGTGATGCGGGCCGCTTTCGCCGCGACCCTCGCCGTCTTCCTGTTCCTCTGCGCAGGGAGCGCTCCGGCCGTTTCCGTGGGGGACCGCGCGGTTTCGATCGAGGGGGACGACCTCGCGGGCGAGAGGGTCATCCTTCAACGCTACATCGGCAAGAAAGCGATCCTGCTCAAGTTCGGCTCGATCTACTGCTCCACGTGCGTTTCCTCCCTCGAAGACATCGCCCGCATCCAGCGGAAGTTCAAACCCGCGGACCTGCAGATCGTCGGCGTGAACCTGGATGTTTACGGGCTGGCCAGGGTCCGGAGATTCTACCGGGGCTACACGTCCCTGATCAAGTACCCGATGATCATCGACGAGAAGCTGGCGGCCTCCAGGCCCTACGACGTGCAGTCCATCCCGGCGCATGTCGTCATCGACAAGGAGGGGTTCGTCCGGTATTTCTCGACGGGTGTCGGCGAGCAGGACATCAAGATCCTCGAGGAGGTGCTCGCAAGGGTCATACGGGGCGAATCCGGGGTCGAGAAACTGATGAAGGAGCTTCCCTTGCAGGTTCTCCTTCCCCAGAACTTCACGAAAACCCTCCAGGACTCCGTCTACGTGGTTGGAAAGACGAAGCCGGGCAACAAGGTTTCCCTTACCCTGAACGGCGGATCGCGCCAGACGGTGAAGGCGATGAGGGATTTTTTCTATATCCGCACTCCCGTATCCCTCGGGTCCAACTACATCGAGCTGCAGGTGGTCGACGACCTCGGCGGTCGTATCAGCCAGGGGGTCGTGCTGTTCCGGGAGCCGAAGATGGGGATGGGGATCGAATCCCCTTTCCCCGAGTACCACTTTCACTCGGAAAAAAACGAGGCCCCCTGCAGGAAATGCCACGATTTGAATCCTCCCGCGGAAACCGCACAAGGGTTTGCGACGGCGACGCAGTTCTGCCTCGGCTGCCACAAGGAACTGACCGGGCAGCGCGTGGTCCACGGTCCGATCCCTATCGGCGGGTGCGCCCCCTGTCACCGGTTTTCCAGCAAGCCGAATCGATACGAGGTTCTCGTGCAGGGGCAGGAGCTTTGCTTCAAATGCCACGAGGAAAAGCGGAAAGACCTGATCAAGACGTATCTGCACGGCCCGATGTCCGGGGGTCTCTGCACGATCTGCCACAACCCGCACGGATCGTCCGAAAAATTCCAGCTGCGCCGTTATGCCGGCGACCTGTGCGTGATGTGCCACGAGGGCGTCAAGGCGGTCTCCTTCAAAAAGGTCGTCCACAAACCGGTGAACGACGGAGCGTGCGCCAGGTGCCACGAGCCTCACTCTTCGACACGGAACGATAATTTTCTGAAGATGCCGGGGAAGGATCTCTGCCTGTCCTGCCACACCGGCGTCTCCAGGTCCAGCCACAGTCACCCCTTCGGCGTTCCGCCCAAGGTAGAGCGGCTGATCAAGCTGGACAAGGATGGAAATTTGATCTGTCAGTCCTGCCACGAGTCCCACGCGTCCGACGAAACGAAGCTCCTGGTGAAGGGAGGATGCGCCACGTGTCACAGTTAGGGACTCCCCGCGAGCTTCCGAGCCAAGGCCCGAAAACGAAAATCTACGGCTCCCTCGGGTTCAAGCTGGTCATCGCCTCGATGGTCCTTGCGCTGGTCACCATCGGCCTGGGCGGTGTGGTGGTGTACAAGGTCAGCGAGGACGCCATCAAGGTCGACTCCCGGCACAGCGCGCGACAGCTGGCCCTGGAGCTGGCCACCCTCAAGCCGACCGGGGCGGCCGGGTCCCAGCTCCTTGCGGACCTCCTGACCTCCCGGAAGGTGGAGACGTTCGGCGCCGCCTGGGTCATGGACAAGAACGGGTTCCTCATCGCCCACATGGACCCGAAGTTCCGGAACATGGTGGAAGCGCAGACCTACATCGGGGACACCTTCGTCAACCTGAACGTCGTGGAGCAGCCGGTCCAGCAGCTGGGCGAGAAGAACATCGTCCACAAGGCGAAGCTCCAGGAGCTGATCGAGAAGTTCGACGGGGGGTTCGGGACGTACAACTTTCTCGGCGACAACAAGATCATCGCCTTCCGGGTGGTGAAGGACCCCGGGTGGCTCGTCGCGGTGGACCAGCCGATCAGCACCGCGTTTTCCGAGCTGAGCCGCATCAAGAAGGTCATCGTGACGACCTGCATCGTAATCGCCATCCTGGTGTTCGGCTTCACCTGGTTCGCGGTACGGATCATCATCAAGCCGTACTACCGCGAGCAGGAGGAGTCCAACCTGAGGCTCGAGATGATGAACCGGGAGCTCGAGTCGTCCCGCAGGAAGCTGGAGAAGGCGGGAAACAGCCTCACCCGGCTGTACGACCTGAGCATCGCCATGCAGTATTCCGGTTTCCTCGAATCCCACCTCCCCCTTGTCCTGGGGGTGGCCCAGGAGCGTTTCGAGGTCGACCGGATCCTTCTCATGATGCCGGACGAGGCGGGGAAAGTTCTTCGCTGCAAGGCGTCGGTGGGCAACGTGTTCGAGTCCGAGGAAAAGATCTTCGTCCCGATCTCGCTGGAAGGGGGAGCGCTGGCGCGGTCGTTCATCTCGAAGCAGACGATCTATTGCGACGGGGCCACGCCGGTTCCGGAGGAGCTGATGGTTCGACCCCCCTACGACCGGATCCGGTCCCTGCGCACGAAGGCGTTCGCCGTCTTCCCCCTGCTCACCAAGGAAAAAGTGATCGGGGTGCTCGGAGTCGACAACAAGATGAGCCGGCGGCCCCTGACGAAGGAGGACGTCGAGTCCATCGAAAACTTCGCTTACAAGATGGCGTCCCTCATCGACAACACCCTGTACCTGCAGTCGATCCGGAAGGCGGCGCAGGAGATGGAGAACCGGGACCGGCTGACCGGCCTCTTCCACCTGCGATACGTCAGGGGGCTCGCGGAGGGGTTCGTGAACGCCGCGGTGCGCGACCGCGTACCCTTCTCCATGGCGCTGGTCTACCTGGCCAACTTCAAGGAGTACAATGAGCTGAACGGCTACCAGAGGGGGGACTTCGTCCTCCAGAAGACCGCGGAGCTGCTCAGGGGGCAGGAAGTCATGGGGGTGGTGCCGGCCCGCTGCTACGGGGCGACCTTCCTCGCGCTCTTCCCGGGGAAGAACGAGGAGCAGGGGAAGTACCTGGCCGCCCAGTTCGTCAAGGAGTTCGACCAGTTCTCCTTCTACGGGGAGAAGCGCCTCTCGGGGGGGAAACTGGTCGTGAAGATTTCGACCGCCGAGTACCCCCGCGACTCGGGGAAAAGTTTCGACGAGTTCTTCGCCGGC
>CAYILU010000132.1:0-4714 GCA_964364235.1 uncultured bacterium
GATCGTGGCCCCCGTCGTGCGCTTCCTGGCGGAGAGGAGATATCTCCCCGGGGGAAGGTAGAGCGTGCCGATGCCGAGGTCGTTGGTGATCGACGACGCCTCACCCGGACCCCGGAGATCGGGGGCGTCCGGGCGCGCCGCCTGGATGGACACCCCCGGCGCCGGCATTCCGGCCAGGGTAGCCCGGGCGACGATGGAGGGCCGCTGCGAGGATTCGATCCTCATGTCGTCCACCGACTGCGCGACGACCGCCGGCAGCCCGATTTCCGCGGTTTCCCAGAGGGACAGGGGGATCGGGTTTTTCCCGGGGAACGCGAACAGCATCCCCGCCGGGATATCCGCCCTGCCGACGACGAAATAACGGCCGGGCGGGAGGGGCAGGCGGAACGATCCGTTCTCATCCGTCAGGGTTTGCGCGGCGTACCCTTCGCCGAAAAATCCCTCGGACAACGACGCGTACGCCCGCACGGACGCCCCGGCGACAGGGACGTATCGATCGACGAAGATCCCGCGGATCGCGGCGCCGGCCAACGGCGGCTCCGCAAGCAGGGGCGACAGGCGCGCCGCGCCCACCCCGGGAAGGCTGCGCCCGTCGAAAATCTTTTTCCGCGCCTCCTCCTCCCGCGCGGTTCCCCACCAGTTACCCGAGAGGTCGATGTCCTCCGAATGGAGGTCGCCCAGCCGCACGTTGAACCCGCGGTTGGCGTAGATGGCGTTTTCCCGGATCACGGAAGCGGAATCCTTCGAGTGCAGGAAGATGCCGTCCCCGTTTTCGTACACGAGGTTCCCGCGGATCTCGTTCCGGCACTCGCGGAAGTTGATCCCCCGGATCTCGTTGCGGGTAAAGACGGAATCCACGATCGTGACCCTCGAAGTCCCCAGCCTCACCCCCTCCTCGTTTTCCGTGAAGATGCAGCGGCGGACCGAGATTTCGGAGAAGTGGGCGTGGAAGGCGTAGCGGGCCCCTTCGAACGTGCAGTGCAGGAAACGGTTCCCGGCGCTGAAGGTGAACAGGATCTTGTCCCAGGAGCCCGGACGGACCGGAACCGCCGCTGAAGTGAAGAGGATCGGGGCCTCCCCGGTGCCTTCCGCGACGATGCGCCCTTCCACCTTGATGCCGGGGGCGGAGAACCCTTCGTGCTCGTCTTCGGTAGGGAGCCGCGCCGACCCGAAGACCACCCGGGTCCCCGGCAGGATCGTCAGCGTGGCGTTCTTCCGGACGTGGACGATCCCGTCGACGCGGACCTCTCCCCTCCATTTCGTGTCCCGCTCGACGTAAACGATTGCCGGAGGGGCATCCGCCGTCTTCGGAAGGTGCGCGCAGGCGGAAGACAACGCGATAAAAAGCGCCGCAGCGAAAAGGTTCGCCCGCCGCCCGCTCACGCTTCGACCACGCGGATCTGCGCGGGGGAGGAAATCCCCAGCCCGGAATCGAGCGCCTTCCTGATGTGCGCGACGTCGCCGGGCGAAAACCCGAAGATCTTTTCGGCGGCCACGACGTCGGCGGCCACGATGTCGGCCGAGGCGAACACCTTCCCCGCCGCGCGAACGTCGGCGAGGTTCCCCCCCGACGGGCCGTTGCGCAGGAGGACCCGCGTGGCGTCGATGACCGTCAGGCGTGAGGGAAGGCGGCGGTTGATGTCGACGAGGCAATCCGACAGGTTGAAGTGGATCTGCCCGCGGTTTCCCCCCATCACCCCCATCATGTTCTTCAGGCCCAGCGTGACGGTCGCGAGCGAATGGTGCTTCGCCACGGGGACGTTGACGATCTTGTCGGCTTCCAGCGCGTCGCGGTAGAGGTCCCACTCCTTCAGGGTAAGCGCACCCGGGATCGACGTCCGGCGGAATTTCCGGTCTTCGACGTGGTAAATCCGGACCGCGTCCGCCGCGCCGTGCCTTTTCCCGAACCGCTCCACGGCCGCCTGGATGCCGCTGCTTGCGTAGCAGCGCCTCGGCTCGTTGCAGGTCCGGTCGAAGACGCGCACCTCCTTCGCCCCGGCGGAAAGGCACATTTCGGCGAGCGCGACGACGAGGTCGGGGTCGGTGTTGGCCGCCTGTTCGGGGCTGCGGTCCCAGCCGATGTTCGGCTTGAGGACCACCACGTCCCCCCGCGAGACGAACGCCTTGATCCCGCCGAGGGCGGCGATCGCCCTGCGGACGTTTTCGGCGGCGTTCGGGCCGGAGCCGACCGCCACGGGCACGCCGACTGCGGCGGCCTCCGCCTCCAGGAGGCTCGCAAAGCCCCTTCCTGAAATTCCGGCGCCCCCGGCAATCAGCCCGAGACCTTTCGCGGCTGCGATCCCCGCCGCGCCGCCCGCGATGCGGAGGAACTTCCTCCGGCTCCATGCGCACCCTGTCATCCGCCCCCCTGGTAGTGCATCGTAAACGCTACACTATATATCGGCGCCGCAAGGTTCCGGGGGTGAGGAGAGCGCCGGGGTCAGGACGATTCTTCCCGGGTCTTTCCTCTCCCGGAAATCCCCGACCCGGAATGCGCCCGTTTCCGTCGCGCCGTCGCCCCAGAAATTTCCTGAAACGTCGAGATCGCCCGTAACCCAGTCGCCGATCTTCACGTTCCACTCGCGGTTCGAAATCCGGTTCCCCCGTATTTTACCACCCCCCGTCCCCTCCCGATAAAAGAGGCCGATGCCGTTCCCCTCGACCACCGAGCGGCTGACCTCCGGCCCGCCGTCCCAAAACCGGAGGCCGATGCCGTTCCCCCGGAACGTGGTGCGGGAAAAAACGGCCCCTGTCCCCCTGAGCCTCGCCCCGCCCCCGTTGTCCCGGAATACGGCGTGTTCCACCTTGACGTCCCCGTCGTGGACGTGGAGGCCCCAGTTCCCTCCCTCGAAAATCGCGTAACGGATGACCGCGGCCGCGTCCTTGAGGAAGACCTCTTCCCATGCATTTTCCGGGTCGAGGCGGGAAAAACGGACGGGCCGCCCCTTCTCTCCTTCCACGAGCAGGGTCCCGAACACCTGGAGAGAACCGTCGCGGCAGCCGTCACCGTCCCGGTCCTCACCGGAAAGGAGCACGGCGGTTCCCGGCCGTATCCGCAGGGTCGCCCCTTTCTCCACGGTGACCGGCTCCGTCACGCGGACTTCCCCTTCCCACGTCCTTTCCCCCTCGATGACCATGCCGAACGCGAAGGACTTTGCGGGCAGCACCCCGAGGAGGAAGACAACCAGCAGTCCCGCCGTCACCCCGGATACCGGGTCCGTCGCCCGCTCCCCCGCCTCGCTCTCCGCCGGCCCGGTTGCCGCCGGAGACCGCCGCGCGAAGAAACGGCCGAGGAGCGACAGGCAGAACAGGAGGGACCCCGCCCAGAAGACGGGCTCCCCGGGCTCCCTCGTCATCTGGAGCCCCGCGTACGGATTGCCGTACTTGTCGGCGCCGATGTCCACGAGGCAATAGGAGGTACCCTCGAAAACGACCGGTCGGTTGACGCTTATTTCCTTCTCCACGGGGGGCCCGCCCGCGGGGTGGAACCGCACGCGCACGATGTATTGGGAGGGTTCCGGGTTGGCGTAGGCGACGGAAGCGATGGCATATCCTTTCACCGTTGCGGGAGCTCCCGCCGAGGCGGAGAGACCGCTCACCTTCCGCCCGTCGACCTCGGCGTCCAGCAGCAGCGTTTTCGTCTCCCTGTCGAACCGGCGCGGTGTCAGAAGCAGGCCGGTTTCCCCGGCAAGGAAGGAAACCCCCTCGCGTACCGTGTAGATCCCCACCTTGTTCCCGGAGCCGTCCATTACGCCGACCTGCAGGTTCAGCGGGTGATGGCGGGTCTCCGTCCCGACGACCTCCACCGTGAACGGGAACGACTCCTCCCGGTTCTCCCTCCAGTTGAAGTAGGAGGAGTCGGGGACCCCCTGGTAGTAGTATTTCGTCCCGACAAAGCCCAGCGCACCATCAAGGATCATTCCCGTCGCCAGGAGGATGATCCCGAGGTGGATCCCCGCGAAGGTCCAGGTACGAGGCAGGGAAAAAGGCATGGAGCCCAGCCGTTTCGCGGCGCAGAAGAGGATGTTGACAACGAGAAGCCCGGCGGGGAGCAGGAAGAGCGGGGATCGAAAGACGTTGAAGGGGCCCTGCTTCCCGAAGGCGGTGTTCCCCTGGTAGAGAAGGGAGCCGGCGATCCCTCCCGCCGCCAGGAGGAGGCAAAGGGCGACGGTCAGTTTCGTCGATTCGAGGAAGCGAACCATCGCGTTCCGCCCGCGTCAGATGAGCTTGCGGGATTTCAGGAACCGTCGCGCCACGGCTTTCGGGTCGGATTTCTCCGCCTCGCGAAGGAGCGCCGACATGGTGTCGTTGTCGAGGGACCCGCGCAGCTTCGCGAGCAGCCTGGGTAGGGCGGGGAATTTCGAGAGGGCGTCCTTGCAGAGCATCAAGCCGGCCTGCCCCGGCTTTTCCCCCGCTTTCCCCTTGTCGGAGAAGTACCGGTCGTAGCCGAACGGCTCCAGCCAGACGACGTTGTATTTCCGGTTCAGCACCTCTTTCAGCCGGGCGATGTTCTTCCCCTCGTCGGGCGCGGGCCGCTCCCCCGCGAACTTCCCCAGTATGATCGAGGAGTAATCCGCGTAGAGGCTGATCTTGTCCTGCCGCACGGCCTCGAACGCCTCGTCCCGGGTGCCGAACCGGCTGAGTTTCACCGTCGTTCCCGTCCGCTCGTCGATGAACACCGCCAGGATGTTGGCCACCAGGACCTGGTCGGGCG
>CAYILU010000133.1:0-4709 GCA_964364235.1 uncultured bacterium
CCCTTGAGGAAGCGGCGCTCCTTGCGGGGATCATCCGCTCGCCCAACCGGTACTCGCCCCTGCGGATGCCGGAGGAAGCCCGGGAACGGAGGAACCGGGTCCTCGCCCGGATGTCCCGGCTGGGGATGATCGGGGAGCGGGAAACCTCGCGGGCCGCCCGCTCTCCCGTCCGGACGAGCGCGAAGCGGACCCCGGTCCGCGCCGCCGGCTATTTCACGGATTACGTCCAGCGGTTCGCCGAGGAGGGCATCGGGGACGCGAAACTCTACCGGGCGGGGTACCGGATCTACACCTCGCTCGACCCGTTCCACCAGGCGGCCGCGGAGGCGGCCGTCGCCCAGGGGCTCGCCGAGATCGGGACGGGGGGGAGGAGCAAGGAGGGGGAGCCGCTCGAGGCCGCGCTCGTCGCGGTCGATCCGGCCACGGGGGAGCTGACGGCGATGGTCGGGGGTCACAGCTACGGCGAGACGCAGTTCAACCGTGCCGCCGACGCGCGGCGCCAGCCCGGCAGCGCGTTCAAGCCCTTCGTTCTCCTGGCCGCGATGCAGCAGGCCGCCCGGGGGAAGGGGAAGATCACGCTCGCCGGCGCGCTCTCGGGGGAGCCGTTCTCGGTGCCCGTGCCGGGGGGGGCCTGGACCCCGGCCAACTTCGAGGGGAAGCAGTACGGGACGATCACCGTCCGCAGGATGATCGAGGATTCGGTCAACACCGCCGCCGTCCGCCTGGCCATGGAGGTGGGCCTCAAGGAAGTCGTCTCGGCCGCGCGGGATGCGGGAATCACGAGCCCCCTTTCCCCCGTCCCCTCCCTGGCGCTGGGGAGCTTCGAGGTCACGCCGGTCGAGTTAGCGTACGCCTACGCGACCTTGGCATCGGGCGGGAAGCGCCATGAGCCGTTCCCGCTGGACACGATCCTCGGCCCCGGGGGCGAACCGGTCTACACGGGGAAGGCCGACGGGAGCCAGGCCGTCGACCCCCGCGCCGCCTGGCTGGTGACGGCCGCGCTGGAAGGGGTGGTCGACCGCGGAACCGGGCGATCCGCGCGCCCCGGGATCCGCTTCCCCGTCGCGGGCAAGACCGGCACCACCGACAACTACCGCGACTCCTGGTTCGCGGGGTACACGCCGGAGGTGGTGTGCGTCGTCTGGGTGGGGACGGACTCTGGGAAGGACACCGGCCTGTCCGGCGCGACGGGAGCGCTCCGGATCTGGACCCGGTTCATGAGGTCCCTGTACCCGGCCGCAGGGCCCCGCGCCCTCGTGACCCCCCAGGGGGTCGTCACCGCCGTCATCGACCCCGTCTCTGGTTATCTCGCCACATCCGCCTGCCCCGAGCCCTTCACGGAGGCGTTCCTCGAAGGGACGGCCCCCACGGAGACCTGCCCGCTCCATCCCGTCCATCCCCTCGTGGACACCGTCCGGAAGGGGCTGCGCGGCATCGGGGAATTCTTCCGCAACCTCTTCGGGAGGTAGCGCCCGGCGGTTTCCGCGGGCCGGCGCGGGGTACCAACACGGCGTTATAAGTGGTATAAATATTGTTTTACCGTCTCAAGGAGCATCGAACCCGATGGATTACAAGAGCACGCTGAACCTTCCGCAGACCGGCTTCCCGATGCGGGCGAACCTCGCCCAGCGGGAGCCCGAGATCCTCGCCCGGTGGGAAAAGACCGGGCTGTACCACGCGATCACCGCGCGCCGCAGGGGGAGCGCGAAGTTCGTCCTCCACGACGGCCCGCCCTACGCAAATGGCCACATCCACATCGGGCACGCCCTGAACAAGATCCTCAAGGACGTGATCGTGAAATACCGGGGCATGTCGGGGAGCTGGGCCGAGTACGTCCCCGGGTGGGACTGCCACGGGCTGCCGATCGAGCACCAGGTCGACAAGGACCTCGGGAAGAAGAAGGAGGCGATCCCCACGGGCGAGAAGCGGCGCCTGTGCCGCGAGTACGCCGCGAAGTTCATCGACATCCAGCGGAAGGAGTTCAAGCGGCTGGGGGTCCTGGGGGACTGGGAGAACCCTTACCGGACGATGTCGTTCGACTACGAGGCGGGGATACTGCGGGAGTTCGGCCGGTTCGTGGAGTCCGGCGCGGTCTACAAGGGGACCAAGCCCGTCTACTGGTGCATCGCCTGCGGGACGGCGCTCGCCGAGGCGGAGGTCGAGTACGCGGACCACACCTCCTCTTCCATCCACGTGAAGTTCCCCTTCGTCGACCCCCCCGAAAAGATCCACCCCGCCCTCGCGGGGAAAAAAGTGTCCTTCGTCATCTGGACGACCACCCCGTGGACGATCCCGTCGAACCTGGCGGTGGCGCTCCACCCGGCCTTCCCCTACGTCGCGATCGAATCGGCGGGAGAGGTGTACGTCGTGGCCGAAGGGCTGGCCGATCGCTTCACGGCCGAGGCCGGCCTTCCGGAACCGGCGCGCCTTGCGACCTTCGGCTCCTCCCACCTGGAGCGCCTGCGGTGCCGCCACCCATTCGCCGACCGCGACTCGATCCTGGTCCTGGGGAGCTACGTGACGCTGGAGGCCGGCACCGGCTGCGTCCACACCGCCCCCGGCCACGGCCGCGAGGACTACGAGACGGGACTCAAATACGGCCTCCCGATCTACGCCCCGCTGGACGACGAGGGGCGGTTCACCGCCGACGTCCCCTTCTTCGCGGGGAAGCAGGTCTTCGAGGCGAACCCCCTGGTCAACGCGAAGCTGGCGGAAGTCGGCGCGCTGCTCCGGGAGGGCAGGCTCTCGCACTCCTACCCCCACTGCTGGCGGTGCAAACAACCCGTCATCTTCCGGGCGACGAAGCAGTGGTTCATCTCGATGGACAAGACGGGGCTTCGCGAGAAGGCCCTCTCGGAGATCCGGAAGGTCCGGTGGATCCCCTCGTGGGGGCAGGAGCGGATCGAGGGGATGATCGCAAACCGGCCGGACTGGTGCATCTCCCGCCAGCGCGCGTGGGGGGTCCCGATCGCCATCTTCCAGTGCGCGGGGTGCGGCCACTACCTGCTCGACCGCGCGCTCATCGAGCACGTGGCGGACATCTTCGAGAAGGAAGGGGCCGACGCCTGGTTCAACCGGGACGTCCTCGACCTGCTGCCCGGGGGCACCTCCTGCCCGGCCTGCGGGGGGAAGGAGTTCCGGAAGGAGACCGACATCCTCGACGTGTGGTTCGACTCCGGCGTGTCGTACGCCTGCGTCTGCGAGGGGAAGGAGAACCTGGGGGTCCCGGTCGACCTGTACCTTGAAGGGTCCGACCAGCACCGCGGCTGGTTCCACTCGACGCTCCTCGCCGCGGTGGGGACGAGGCAGGCCGCCCCGTACCGGGCCGTGCTGACCCACGGATTCGTCGTGGACGGCAAGGGCGAGGCGATGCACAAGTCGAAGGGGAACGTCATCGCCCCCGAGGAGATCATCCGGAAGAACGGCGCGGAGCTGCTGCGGCTGTGGGTGTCCGCGGAGGACTACCGCGACGACATCCGCCTCTCGAAAGACATCCTGGACCGCCTGACCGAAGCCTACCGCAAGATCCGGAACACGATCCGGTTCCTCCTGGGGAACATCGACGGCTTCTCCCCGGAGCGGGACACCGTGCCGTTTGAGCGGATGCGGGAGATGGACCGGTACGCGCTCGTCCTTTTCAACCGGCTGGCCGGGAAGGTCACGCGGGCGTACGAGAACTACGAGTTCCACACCCTGTTCCACGCGGTGAACAACTTCTGCTCGGTGGACCTGTCCAGCTTCTACCTGAACGTCCTCAAGGACCGGCTCTACTGCTCGAAGGCGGACGACCCGGCGCGGCGCTCGGCCCGGAGCGCGCTGTTCGCGATCGCCCGCGACCTGCTCTCCCTGCTCGCCCCGGTCCTCTCCTTCACCGCGGAGGAGGCGTGGGGGTACCTCCCGCCCTACGCCGGGAAGCCGGAGAGCGTCTTCCTGTCCGACATCCCCGGCCCGGCGGAGCTTCCCGGGGCCGGAGAGATCGCGGCGCGCTGGGAGCGGATCCTGGCACTCCGGGCCGAGATCGCCCAGCCGCTGGAGGCCGCGCGCAAGGAGAAGGCGATCGGCAGCGACCAGGACGCGCTGGTGACCGTCTCCCCCGGCCCCTTCGCCGACCTGTTCGAGACCCATCTCCGGGAGATCCAGGACGTCCTCATCGTGTCGGGGCTCGAGGTCGGGGAGGTCGCAGGCATGGGCGTCTACGAGAGCGCCGCCTTCCCGGGCCTCAAGGCGAAAGTGGGGAAGGCCCCGTGGGGGAAGTGCGAGCGCTGCTGGAACCACACCCCCGCCGTCGGGACGATTCCCGGCGCACCGGAGCTGTGCGGCCGGTGCGCGGCGGCCGTGTAAGACGCCTGCTTGCGGACCCTGCGCAAATTCGCGGTCCCCATCCTGGCCGCCCTCGTACTGACCGTCGCCGACCAGTGGAGCAAGGCGTGGATCGTCGGCCACTTCGGCCTCTACGAAGCCAGGGCCGTCTCCGAGAACTGGTTCCACATCGTCCACGTCCGCAACACGGGGGTCGCGTTCGGGTTTCTTTCCAGCCTGGACCCCGCCTGGGTCAATCCCCTCCTGATCGTGACGACGGTGCTCGCGGTGGCCGCGATCCTGGGGTACCTCCACTACCTCCCGTGGCGGGGACCCGGGCCCTGCGGGCTGGGGCTCATCCTGGGGGGGGCGGTCGGGAACCTGATCGACCGCGCGCGGCTGGGGTACGT
>CAYILU010000134.1:0-4694 GCA_964364235.1 uncultured bacterium
CCCTCCCTGCCCGCCAGCTTCTCGTAGCCTCGGGCGGTTCCGTACAGGATTCCTCCCCCGAGGATCCCGCCGAGGAGGCTTCCCTTCCAGTCCCCCCCGGGGAGCAGGGAGAGGAGGAGACCCGCGGCAAGCCCGCCCAGGGAGAGCTCGTCGGGGATGATCCGGTGGTCGATGTCGATGAACGTGATCGGGACGAGAAGGGAGAGAAAAACAACGTCGCGAAGGAAGGGAAACCCGGGGCCGTCCGCATAGGCCAGCAGGGCATACCCCACCGCGGTCAACGCCTCGACACCCATATAACGCGGGGAGATTCTCCCGCCGCACCCGCGGCACTTCCCTCCGAGGAGGAGAAAACTCAGAAGGGGAATGTTTTCCCACGGGGGGATGGAGCGCCCGCAGCCGGGACAATGCGACCCGGGGCGGACGATCGACTCCTCCCTCGGCAGGCGGTGGATGACGACGTTGAAGAAGCTCCCCATGCAGGCCCCCGCCAGGAACGCCGCAACGAGGAAGGCGGTCATATCCTGATCCCCTTTTGCGCGAGGAGCTCCTCGTACAGCCGTTCCTGGGCGCGAACCATCTCCGCCTGGTCGAATTCCCGAAGCAGCCGGTCCCGCTTGAAAAGAGGATCCAGCGCCGCTTTTCCCGCGAGGAGATCGGAAACACGGCGGGCGAGGGTCTCGACGTCTCCCGGGAGTGCAAGGCAGCCATCCACGCCGTCGTCCAGAATCTCCCGCGTGCCGTCCACGGCGGTCGCCACGACGGGAACCCCCGCCAGCAGGGCCTGCGGCACGACCTTCGGCAGCCCTTCCCACCGGGACGTGAGCAGGAACACGTCGAACGCCCGCATCAGGTCCGGAACCTCCTCCCTCCACCCCGGCAAAAGGAAACTCGCCTCCATCTTCGACGCCGCCACGGCGCGTTCCACCGCCGGACGGAGCTCCCCGTCGCCGATCATCACGAACCGGGCGGCCGGGACCCGCCTGAGCACCCGGCGCGCCACCTCGACGAAGTCGAGCGGGGCTTTCTGCGGTTTGAACGGCGCGACCGTCCCCACCACGGGCACACCGTCCGGAATCCCTAGCAGGCGTCTCCCGCGCTCCCTTGAGCCGGCGAGAAACCGCGCCGTGTCGAAGCCGCTCCGGATGAGCCGAACCCGCTCGGCGGACAGGATCTTTTCGCGGACGCCGACCCGAATATTTTCCCCGGAAACCGCGATGAACCCGTCCGTCCAACGGGAGGCCGCGCGTTCGAGGCCGACCAGGAACTTCCGGAGAGGCAAGGGCTGCGCATCGTGAAAACCGAACCCGTGAATGGAGTGCACGACGACCTCCGCGCCGGCGGCCCGGGCGGCGGCCCGCCCCAAGATGCCTGCCTTGGAGCTGTGCGTGTGGACGATGAGCGGAAGCCTTCCGGTCCGCTCCTTCTCGTCCCGCAGGATCTTCCGAAGGGAAAGGAAAGCCCTCAGGTCGGACAAGGGGCGGATCTCCCGCACCAGGGAATCGACCTGGCGAAACCTGCAACCGGGGATCCCCGCCGCCCGGGAGTCGAGCATCCCCCCCTTCCCGGCCACGAGGACCCGCTCGAACCTGGACGGGTCGAGGGAGGCGACGGTGTAAAGCGTGTTCTCCTGCGCCCCTCCCCATTCCAGGAGGGTGATGACGTGCACGACGCAGGCGCCGGCGCGGGACTCCTTCCCGGCATTATCCCCTCCCCTCCCTGTCTCTTTCATGTCCCGAAAGCCCTTACCCCGCACGGAAACGGGCAGCATCGCCGGCGGCCCGGATGCCGTCGGCCATCGATTTTTCCATGCCGTAGTAGTCCCAGGCCCCGTACCTGCCCGCGAGAAAAACGCCGTGACGCCTGAATTCCCGTCGAAGGAGGGAGACGCTTCCGCACCTGCCCCCGTCGAAAATGACGTAGCCCGGGTCCAGCATCACGGGGTGAATCTCCTCGATGCGGCTCCCCTTCTTCCCAAGGATTCCCATCCTTCTCAACCCCCGGATGGCGCTCTCGACTTCTCCCTGCACGTTGACCCGCGCCCCGGCGGGAAAGCTCTTCTCGACGAACGCCGAAGCGCAGCCGGCGGGAGCGGACGAGCGGGCGACGTTGGAAAGAAACCCGACGCGGAAAAAGGGATATCCCCTCTCCGGGACGTACACCCAGTGCCCGGGGGTCCTGCCCGGCCCCCGAATGCCGAGGTTGATCGCGAGAACCTTCACCCACTTGAGCGCGGCGGCCGCCCGTCGCGCCGGGAAGGTCAGGCCCTCGGAGCATCCGGCAAGCGCGGGCAGGGGGATCGTGGATATCACCGCCGCGTAAGGCAGCGCCTCCCCGTCCGAGGTGCGGACCCGCCTTGCCTTGAGGTCGACCCCGGTGACCCGGACTCCGGTACGCAGCCGCTCCCCGAGGGCGCGCGAAAGACTCCCCGCGAGAGCGCCGATCCCGCCGCGGGCCGGGTAGTGGAACGTGGCGTTGTACCCGAGCCCCTGCCGGATCTCCCCCCCGGCGCCGGCAAGAAGATCCTCGAAGCGCGGGACGGGAATCGACCAGCCGGTCCAGTCGTACCCGAGCCTTGAAAGCGGCGTCCGCCACATCTTCCGGTTGTACGGATAGAAGAAGGCGTCGCACATCTCCTTCCCGAACCGTTGGCGGAACCATTCCGCAAGATGCGCCGGGGGGCGCCGCCCGTGGACGGCGTCCCGGATCCGCTCCCGCGCGAAATCGGCCAGGCACCGGGAAACGAACGCGGGGTCGTGCCCCTTGAGATGGACCTGGAACGGGTACGGCGTCAGCCGGCCGCGCAGCCAGACTTTTGCGTCCCTTCCGATGGAACGCCAGGGAACCCCCGGGACCCCCAGGATCCAGTCTCGCATGACGGGATCGGAAACGTGGAGAAAGTGGCCGCTGAAGTCGAAGGTGTAGCGGCCCGACGAGATCGACCGGCACCATCCGCCCGGCTCCGCCTCCCGCTCCAGCACCAGGTATTCCGCCCCTGCCGCCTCGAGGGTCTTCGCCGCTGCGAGCCCCGTCACGCCGCCGCCGAGAACGAGGATCATCTCCCGCCCCCCCTTCACAGGGTCATGTCGATGGCCTTGAGCCAGGCCGCCACGACGAGAAACATCGCGACGATGATCCCGTACCCGGCGAGGGAGGCGACGGGCCGGAAATGCATCGCGGCGATGCCGATCCCGGAGGACAACGCGGCGGCGACGCAGCTCCAGAGCACCGTCTCATTGTTGGAAAGCTTCCATTTGCGGAGCCGCAGGCTGAAGTGGTCCCGGCTGCCGACGAGGATCGATGCGCCTCTCCGTAATCGCAGGAAGGAAACGAACAGGATCTCGAAGAGCGGGACCGCGAAAACGGCAAGGGCGGTCATCCATCCGAGTGGATTCCAGAGCGTGTAGTCGGCATCGATCGCCAGCCCCCCGAGGAGGAAGCCGAGGAGGAGGGAGCCGGCATCCCCCAGGTAGACCTGGGCGGGGGACCGGTTGTAGTACAGGAAACCGAGCAGCGCTCCGGCCAGGGAGACGCACACGACCATCCCGATCTGCTTCCCCTGCAGCAGGAAGATCACCGCCAGCGCCACCGCCGAGACGGACGCCACCCCTGCCGCGAGCCCGTCCATCACGTCGATCAGGTTGAAGCCGTTCGTCAGAACGATCATCCAGAGGAACGTCAGGGCGACGCACGCCAGCGGCGGCAGGAAGGCGATGCGGATCCGGATCCCGGACTTGATCATGAGGAACACCGCGACCACCTGCACCAGGAGCTTGATGCGGGGCGAGAGCTTTCCGATGTCGTCGATCAGACCCAGCAGGACGATGATGCTGGAGGCGAGCAGGAGCCCCATCAGCTGGTCGCTGAACCGGAGGAAGATCGCCACCGGGAACAGGACAGCGCTGTACACCGCCAGCCCGCCGAGGTAAGGGACCGGCTCTTTCTGGGTCTTGAGGCCCCCGTCGGGCCGGTCGACGACCCCGATCCGGCGGGCGGAGTCCCGGAATATCGGTGTCAGGTAGAGCGAGAGGAGCAGGGAGGCGAGGAAGGGGGCTGCGCAGAAAAGAGCGATCGGGAACACCCGGCCCGCCGTCACTTGAAATCCTTCCGCGAGAAGAGCAGGCATGCCGCGAAGAGCACGGCGGCGCAGTAGGAGGCGAGGTAGCCGATCGTCCCGGAAAGGAGCGAGAGCGAGCGGGCCCCGCCGTATGCGACCTCGTTCTTCCAGTTGAAATACTCGAGGTTGGGCAGGAGGTAGAACAGGACGCGGGAAACCCATCTCGCGAGGGGCGCCGCCGCCCGCCCGCCGAAGACCAGCAGGTCCCCCGAGATGTGGCCGATGAGGAACATGGAAAGCGTGAAGATGGCGCTCAGGACGGGGGTCGTGAACGTGGAGAAGAACGTGGCCAGGCAGATGAGCAGGATCAGCTCGAACCAGATACCCGCCGACGCGACGAGGATCCCGGTCTCCGCCGCGCCCCCGTAGCCCGCGTGCACCAGGAAGAGCGTGACGGCCATCACCCCGGTCGTCAGCGCGAGGGTCATGCACAGGCCCAGCGCCTTCCCGACGATGAACTCCCAGCGCGGGACGGGCTTCGAAAGGATGATGTATACGGTTTTCCGCTCCACCTCCTGGCTGACCAGGGTGATCCCGAGGAACACCGCCATGATGACGCCGAAGACGTGGATGCAGG
>CAYILU010000135.1:0-4670 GCA_964364235.1 uncultured bacterium
CCTTCCCCGTCGCGCCGGAACTCGAAGGCGAGGTCGTGCCCGAACGCGAGGCGGGCGATCTTCTCCAACTGGTCGGCCGTCCGAAGCCGGATCGCCAGCCGCTCCCCTTTCCCCAGGCGATCGATGAACCCGGGGGAGAGGTCGAACTCGACAGGACCCGCTTCCTGCGAAAGGTCGACGAAGTTTCCGTCCGGCTCGGTCATCGTCCGCGAATGGAGCCGGATCACCCGCGCCCGCGCGCCGATGCCTTCCGTGCGTACTTCCCGGATGATCCCTCCCCCCGCCACGAACCCTTCCACCTCCACCACGAAACGCCCGAGGCGTGGGTTCTCCTCGAAGGTGTCCGCCGCGATGGGGCGCGAGAGCGTAAAGGTGACGTTGGCCACCTCCAGGTTCTCGACCCTCTCCGCGTGTCGCTCGATCACTTCCAGCGTGGAGGAGTTGATCCGCTCCGTGATGGCGGAGAGCGTCACCTCGTCCTCCGCGGTGGCGAGCTTCAGGACATACCGGCCGTTAAGACGCAAAGGCTCGTTGCCGAGCCAGAACAGGCTCGCGGAGAGTTCCTGCACGCCGAGGGGGGCATCGTCCGCGCTTCCCATGACCTCGCCCCGCTCCAGGAACAGCTCGTCGACGAGCGTGATCCCGACGCACTCGCCGGCCGAGGCCACGGATAACGACGGATGGTTCCACTTCTCGACCGACCGGACCCGGGAGGACTTGCCCGACGGAGAAAAGACGACCCGGTCCCCGGGGCGGACTGTCCCGGATTCCACCCGGCCGGCGCAGATCCGCTTCCGGTCCCAGACGTAGACATCCTGGACGGGAAAGCGCAGCGGCAGGCCGGTAACCTCCCGGGCGGGCAAGAAGGAATCGAGGGCGGACAGGAGCGTCGGCCCGTGATACCAGGCCATCCTCGGGGAGGAAGAGGCGATGTTGTCCCCCTCCTTTGCCGAGATGGGGATGACGTACGATGGGACGATCCCCACCGAGTGCAGGAACCGCCGGATTTCTTCTTCTACGGCGTGGAACCGGTCGCGCAGGTAGCCCGCGAGGTCGAGCTTGTTGATCGCCACCGCCACCTGGCGCAGGCCCAGCAGCGACAGGATGTAGGCGTGGCGCCGGGTCTGCTCCCGGACCCCCTCCGCCCCGTCGACCAGCAGGATCGCCGCGTCGGCCGCCGCCGCCCCCGTTATCATGTTCTTCAGAAACTCCTTGTGGCCGGGGGCGTCGATGATGATGTAGGGGCGCTTCGCCGTGCGGAAGAAACTTTGCGCCGTATCGATCGTGATGTTCTGCTCCCGCTCCTCCTGGAGGGCGTCCATCAGGTACGCGAATTCGAACTCCCGCCCCTGCTCCCGGCAGGTCCGTTCGATCTCCCGGTACCGCTCCACGGGAAGCGATCCCGTGTCGTAAAAGAGCCGGCCGATCAGCGTGGACTTGCCGTGGTCCACGTGGCCCACGATCACGATTCGCAGCGTGTCGCTCAGGTTCATCCCCGCTCCTTTACTTAATAAACAAGGGACGTTCTTAAACTTTTTAATGTACGTATTTGGTCAGGTAAAAAAGTTTAAGAACGTCCCCGGTGAAAGTTACATGTAGCCCAGGGAGCGGAGCTTCTGCATTGCGTAGGCCTGCTCCTGGTCCTGGGCGCGGCCGGACCGCTCGGGGGTCTTCGTCCGCTTCAACTCTTCGATGATCTCGTCCACGGTCGCGGCGTTCGAGTCGATCGGGGCGGTGCAAGGGACGCACCCCAGCGACCGGAACCGCTTTCCGTCTTTCGCCAGGTAGAGCGGGCAGAGGGGGACCCGCTCCCTGCGGATGTACTCCCAGATGTCCAGCTCCGTCCACGAAAGGAGCGGGTGGATGCGGACGTGGGTTTCCGGGCCGAAGGACGTGTTGAACTGGTCCCACAGCTCCGGGGGCTGGTCCTTGTAGTTCCACTCGAAGTTTTTATCCCGGGGGGAGAAGACCCGCTCCTTGGCGCGCGACCCCTCCTCGTCGCGCCGGATCCCCAGGAAGATCCCCTTGAACCCGTACTTGTCGAGCACCTGCTGCAGCCCCTGGGTCTTGAGGGCGTTGCAGCAGACGAACCGCCCCTTGGAGGGGTGCATCCCCTCGCGGAGGGCCTCCTTGTTCTGCCCGACGATGAGCGTAACCCCCCACTCGGCGGCCATGCGGTCGCGGTACTCGATCATCTGCGGATACTTGTAGTTCGTGTCGATGTGGACGAGCGGGAACGGCACCCGCCCGAAGAACGCCTTGCGGGCGAGCCAGAAAAGGGTCGTCGAGTCCTTCCCGATCGACCAGAGCATCGCCAGGTTTTTGAATTTCCGGTACGCCTCCCGGAAGATGTAGATGCTTTGGTTTTCCAGCGCGTCGAGAGGGTCCACGGTTATTTTTCTCCCTTTCTTCCTGCGGCCGCTTCCGTATTCCGCACATGCAGCCCGCACTCCTTGTGCTCGGGGCGCTCCCACCACCACCGCCCTCCCCTCGGGTCTTCGCCGGGCGCAACCGGGCGCGTGCAGGGGGCGCAGCCGATCGACGGATAACCCTGGTCATGGAGCCGGTTGTACGGGAGGCCGCGCTTCCGGATATGGGCTTCGACCTGTTCGTCGGTCCAGTCGGCCAGCGGGTTCAGCTTGAGGATGCCGCCGTGGGCGGCATCCAGCTCGATCAGCGGAAGGCCGGCCCGCGTGACGCCCTGTTCCCGCCGCTGGCCCGTCACCCAGGCGCGGAGACCGGAAAGGGCTCGGGACAACGGCTCCACCTTCCTGACCCGGCAGCACTCGTGGCGGTTTCCCAGGCTCTCCCGGAAAGAGAACAGCCCTTTATCCCTTTCCAGCTTCTCTACAGCCGCCCGGTCCGGGAAGTGCCACTCGATGCGGACACCAAAGCTTTCCCGCACCGCCTCGGCCGCCAGGTACGTCTCCTCGTGGAGCCGCCCCGTGTCCAGGGCGAACACCCGGACGTCGGGGCGGATTTCCACCATCATGGCGATCAATACGATGTCCTCCCGGCTGAAACTGGAGGCGAGGGCGATGTCCGGATGGTATTCGGACAGGGCCCATCGGAGCACCTCTTCCGGAGGCGCCCCGCGAAATCGCGCCCGCAGGCCGTCGAGCCGCTCGACGGGGATCAACACCTGGCTTCTTCCTTCTTTTCCCTCCATGCCTTCCTTCCCTGTCAGATTTCGTATTCCGGCTTCCGGACCTGCCCGAACCGGGTCCGGGACCACAGCCGCTCGTGGAAGTAATAGATAAGGAACTTCACCAGCGAGTCGGCCACCCCCACGGAGATCGCGAAATCCAGGCGTCCCGTCAGGAGGAAAGTGACCCCGGCGGTAGTGAACGTCGCCACTACCCGCCAACTGACCGTTTTCAAAAACGTTCGCTTGTGGGTATCCAAATTAACCCTATATAAAAAATAGATTAAGTAGGATTATGGGGGCAAGGCGGCAGAAAGTCAAGAAATATAATATAATTCCTATATATTTAATAGACTATTGTCGGCCCCATAGGCGTTGGTGACCGTGCCGAAGGAAATCCGGCGAGTGAGGGCAATCACATCCGCCCTGACGCTCCATGAAATCCTGACCGGAGCTCGCAGGGCCGGGAAGCCCGACCTCGTTTCGCTCTACCGGAACCTGCTGGGTTCATTTCCAAACCTCTACTTTGTGCCGTTCGACGCGAACGTGGCCGACATCTCCTCCGACCTGCGCGCCAGATACGGGATCCGCACCCCTGACGCCATCCAGGTCGCCACCGCCATTCACCAGCGGGCGGATGCATTCGTGACGAACGACGAGGGGCTGCTCAGGATCAAGGAGATCAAGATCACCCTGCCGCGCGCAGCCGGGTGAGGACCTCCTCCTCGAACCCCCCCAATATTCCACGCATCATAAAGAATCATACGTTTTCCAGGGCGTCGTATAGATCTTCGATCAGGTCCTTTGCCGCCTCCATTCCTATGGAGAAACGGATCATGGAATCGGTGATTCCCCTCTTCAGCCGCTCTTCCGGGGTCAGCCCGTGGTGAGTGGTGGTTTTTGGCTGAGTCGCAAGGCTTTCCGGACCGCCGAGGCTCGGAGCGATGATGAAAAGCTCCAGACTGTCGATGACCTTCGTTGCGTCTTTATCCGACCCGTCGATCTCCACGGTCAGCATCCCCCCGAATCCGGACATCTGGGATCTCGCCAGATCGTGCTGCGGAAAATCCGGCAGCCCCGGATACAGGACCCTGGCGACCTTCGGGTGGTTTCTCATCGCTTCCGCAACGGACTGCGCGGTCCTGTTCTGCCTTTCCACGCGGATGGGGAGCGTCCGAAGGCTCCTCGAAAGCAGCGCGGCGATTTCCGGGGCCATCATCTGCCCAAGGTTCTTCCGCCAGGGCGCCACGGGATCGATCAGCTCTTTTGGCCCCATGAGGACCCCGCCGGTCAGGTCGCTGTGGCCTCCCAGGTACTTGGTGGCGCTGTGAACGGCGATGTCCGCGCCCAGGGCGAGCACCTGCTGGTTCACGGGCGAGGCGAAGGTGTTGTCGATGGCCACGAGGGCGCCGTACGAATGGGAAAGCCGGCAGATATCCCTTATGTCGAATATCTCCATCGTCGGGTTCGTCGGGGTTTCGAAGAAGACAAGGCTCGGCCTCTTTTTGAGAACTTCCTCCAGCTT
>CAYILU010000136.1:0-3349 GCA_964364235.1 uncultured bacterium
GTGAAGAGGCGCCATCGGAAGATCAGTCCGTCTTGCGCGGAAGCTCATGGAATTTCCTGGCATGTTCCGAGCGCTTTACCATCGAGGAAGGCAGTGCGATGAGGTGATTCACGCCCGGGTGGCAAGTAAAGCAGAACATCCGGTTTCCGTGGGGATCGGGAACCTTGTCCTGCCACAGGATCCTCGCGTAAGCCTCCCGCATCCCGTAGGTGGAATCGAGGTCGCGGATGACCGTTTCACCCGCAGCCATGACACCGGTCGCGCCGAAGAACAGGAAAAACGTCAGGAAGAGGAACTGCAATAGCGGGCAAGATCCTTTCTAAAAGGTCACACCGATCGTTCCAGTGGAACTACCGGACCCTCCCCCGCCCCCCCCGCCGGCGCCGACGGCTGCACCTATCGCGATCGCCCCCACCAAAAGCCAGAACCAGTTTTTATGATACCACGACGCCTTACCCTCCTGGCTGTCCGGATTCGCGGCGGGCCAGCCAGCCCCCGTAAGCATCCCGGATACATGGTTCGCCGCTTCCGTGGTTGCTCCTTCTCCCGACGGAAGCTCGAACTCACCCAGGAACGCCGGCTCCGGGTTCCCCCGCCTGGAGGCCAGGATCTTCATGGAAGTCGTGCCGTTCCTTTGCCCCAGGACAAGGAGGGCGACTCGCGAGGCGCCCGCGCCTTCCGCCAGTTCGGCGAGGAGTCCGCCGCTCCCCTTCCCCTCGGGGAAAGACGCAAGCAATTCCCCCAGGGTCGCGATGCGGTCCCTGACGAGGGCCCCTTCGATCACTTCCGAGTCCCCCGGGAGCCATTGGCCGGTCTTTTCCAGGTCCTGGTAACCTGGAAAGGAGACGCGAACCCGAACCGGATCGTACGAGTTTATCTTGAACCGCCCGGGTGTAGCCCCGACCGGCTCATCATCCAGGTGCACGGTTGCGCCCGGAGGCAGGGACTGCACCAGGATTTCCGCCTCGGGAACGGCACGCTCCCCGGCTCGACCCCACGATTCCCGAAAGGTCGGTGAAAAGAGGCCCGGGTCGGGGGAGAAATCCGGTCGCAGGAGCCTCGACCTGGCGAACATCTCCTCCGCACCGTTGCGGTTACCCTCCCACAGGGAAAGCACACCCCGCCTCAGGAATATTTCCGCGAAAAACGGGCGGGTCGTCTTCCCCGCACGGAACTTCCTGGCCTCGGCTTCGGCCTCCGAAAGAAGAGCAGAGGCTTCCAGGGTTTCCATCCTGTCCATGCGCCTCAGCGCTTCCGCGATCTTCCCGGAAATCCGTTCGAGGGATGCGTCATCCGCCTCGGGATAAAGACCCGTCGGCCCCGTTGCCGCCCGCTGTGCGGTCTGCGGCGTCACCCACCGGACACGCAGATCCTTTTGCAGCAGCCCCGGCATCGGCTCCAGCCATTCCCTGGCAAGGCTCTCCGAAACGGCGGGTGACGAGAACTTGAGCAGGATGCACGGTTCCGGGGGGGTCTCGGCGAATGAGAGCGCGGAGACGACCGTCCACTCCAGGGTGAGGATGCCGCAGAGCAGGACGGCCAGGAATCTACGCGCGCTTGACGTAGATCTCATCCGTGATCTCCTTGTCCACCGCGATGGTCGTTTCCCCGATCTGGAGGACGAACGAGGGATTTCTCTGCAGAAGACGGAGGCGGCTCCCCGGCACGATCCCGAGCGAGCTCAGCTTCTCCAGGCGCTTTTTCGACTTCGGTGTGATGAAAACGATTCGGACGGGATCCCCCAGGCTTGCGTCGGAAAGACGGGTGACGAGGGGGTGGATTTCCGTCCGTATGCGGTCGCAGCAATCCCCCCTGGGGATCGCCCTTCCGTGCGGGCAGACCGGGGGATGCCCGAGGAAGGTGCAGACGCTATCGGTCACGGGGGTGGTCAGGATGTGCTCGAACTTGCAGGCGCTGCTCTCCATCTGTGAAGAATCGAGATCGAACAGGCTTTGAAGCAGCACCTCCGCGAGCCGATGCCGCCTTATGATGCCCCGCGCCCGCTCGTCCCCTGCACGCGTCAACCTCAGCTCGTCGCCGGAGGTCTCCACCAGACCCGAGAGGATCAGCTCCTCGAGCAAGGCTGCCGGATTGTCCTCCTCCGACCTTTCCACGAGCTTCGACCTCGTGGCGCAGCCTTCCTCCCGAAGCGTCCAGATCAGCTCCAGGATTTCATCCTGCCCGTATTCGGTCATCGACGGGTTCCTCTCGTGAAGAGGGATTTGAAGAAGTTTACGACCTTGGACTCCGGAATGGGAAACGAATAATGGCACCGCGGGCAGCAAACAAGGGAGCAGCTTTTCCCCATGGGGCAGCCGGTCCGGCACCCTCCATCGGAGGCGTCAATCTCATATTGGCAAAGAGGACATCGGATAATCAAGGGTTCCCTCGATTCAGAAGGAGATTCCCAGTTTTTTCGCGCAGAGGTTCACGAGCGCGCCCACCAGCACCGCAAGCGGGAAGATGAAAAGCGCCATTCCCGCCGCGACTTTTCCCCCGTGCTCCTTCACGATGACAAGGAAATTCGCGATGCACGGTATGAACAGGGTGATGGTCACGAGGCTCACGACGACCTGCAGGTTCGTGAGGAGGCCCGCCCGCGCCATGTTGAACAGCCCCGCCGCACCGTAATCCCGCCGGAGAAAACCGATGAGAAAGGCTTCCGCCGTCTTCGGGGGAAGATCGAGCGCCCCCACGACGAGGGGCTCCGCCGCCTTCTGCAGCCACAGCAGCCAACCCAGCCGGTCGGCGACGAAAAGGATCAGCGTCCCGAGGATAAAGAGCGGGACCGCCTCGCGGAGATACCACTCGACCCTGGCCATCGTCTTGACGGCGAGGTTCCCCATTCGGGGGATACGGATCGGCGGGATTTCGAGAATGAAATCCGAGGACTCGCCGGGGATCACCTTGGAGGCGAGGAATCCGACCGCCAGGATCACGGCGACCAGGATGGCGAGCCACGTTACGGTCGCCGCGGGTCCGACGTTCCCCAGCATCCCGAGAATCACGCCCAGTTGGGCGGAACAGGGGATTCCGAGGGCCAGGAGGAGTGTGACGATGACGCGCTCCTTGCGGGTCTCCAGGATGCGGGTCGTCAGCGTGGCCATCGTGTCGCACCCGAGGCCGAGGATCATCGGGAGTACCGCTTTCCCGTTGCACCCGATCTTCTTGAAGATCCGGTCCACCATGACGGCAAGCCTCGGAAGGTAGCCGGAGTCCTCCAGGATCCCGAATCCCCAAAAAAATGTCCCGACGATCGGAAGAACGATTGCGATCGCATAGGAGAGTGCCATCGAAATCATCCCGTAGGGGCCGACCAGGAAGTCTCTTGCCAGGGGCCACGGGATCG
>CAYILU010000136.1:3449-4639 GCA_964364235.1 uncultured bacterium
TTCCTCCTCCAGCCGGTTCCGCGTGGCGTTCATCTCCTTGATCCGTTCGCCGGTGACGTTCTCCGCAAGCCATGCGGTCAGCGAATCGTCCCCGCACAGAAGCATGAGCGCCAGCGCCCTTCTTCCTACGGGCGCGGATTCCGGGAGAAGGGATTCCATCCTGGAGACGGCGGCCTCGATTTTCTCCCCGTAGAAAACTCCCACGCCCGGCGTCATGGCCCGGTCCAGCAGTCCCATGAGCCTGTCCACGCCTTTCTTCCGTACCGCAACCGTGGGGATCGCCGGCACCCCGATCTTTTTCTCCAGTTGGTCGATACGCGGCATGACGCCCCGGTCACGGGCCTCGTCGGCCATGTTGACGGCGATGACGAGCGGTACCCCCATCTCCGCAAGCTGGATGGTGATCATCAGGGATCGGCGCATGTTCTTCGCGTCGCAGACCTGAATCACCCGGCTCCCCGGCTCCTCCATGAGGATATCGCGCGTGACCCGCTCGTCCTCCGACATCGGAAGGAGCGAATAAACGCCGGGGGTGTCGATGATCTCGAAAACGGTCCCACGGTCTCGGGCCTCCCCTCTCGTGACCTCCACGGTGGTTCCGGGGTAGTTCGACACCGTCACATACCGGCCGGTCAAATACCCGAAGACGACGCTTTTCCCCACGTTGGGGTTGCCGACCAGGATCACCTTGCCGGCCGGGTGGGCGGGCGCAACCCCCTCGCTTCTCATTCGGCGTTCTCCCGCAGTTCGGGGGGGACGCATTCCGGGCAGGTTCCGTAGATGGCGAGCCGGTGCATCGTCGGGAGGAAGCCGTGTTTCTTCGCAACCTCTTCCTGGAGGGACTCGATCCGCGGCTCCTCGAATTCCGATACCTTCCCGCACCCGGTGCAGACAAGGTGGTCATGGTGGGCGGTAAGGCTGCTCTCGTACCTTCGGACCCCTTCCCCGAAATCGAGCTCCTTCGCGTACCCGAGCCTGGCAAGAAGCTTGAGTGTCCGGTAGACGGTTGCCGCCCCGATGTCCCGATTCCTTCCGCGGACCTTACGGGTGAGCTCATCCACGGTAAGGTGCCGGCCGGCCCGGAAGAAAATCCCGATGATCAATGCCCGGCTCCTGCTTCGTTTCCCGCCCGAGGCCGAGATTTCCGAATCGATTTGTCGGAGAAGGCGTTCCATATCAATAAATTGTCC
>CAYILU010000137.1:0-4637 GCA_964364235.1 uncultured bacterium
GCTACTCGAGGGAGTGCACGAAGGAGGCGATGACGTTGTTCATCCCGGTCGGCTTCTCGAGCATCGCGACGTGCCCCGCGTCGTGGAGGATCTTGAGCACGGCGCCGCGGATGTTGGTGGCGAGGAATTCGGAATACTTGAGAGGCGTGAGGCGGTCGTCGTCGCCGACGATGACCAGCGTGGGGACATCGATCCCGCCGAGCCGTCCCCGGACGTCGAAGGCGTCGCACGCCCGGAAGTCGGCGGCGAACGTCGACGGACGGGTGGAGAGGACGTCCCTCGTGATGTCTTCCCGGAGCAGCTGATCGCTCGACCTCGCCATCATCCACTCGACCAGCTCCGGCGCGAATTCCTTGAACCGTCCGGCGATCCCGTCGAAGATCACCGGGCTCACCTTGAGCTTCGCGCCCGTTCCGGCCAGGATCAACGCCTCCAGGCCCTCGATCCGGGAAAGAGCCGCCTGCAGGGCGACGGCTCCCCCCATCGAGTGGCCCGCGAGGATGAATTTCCCCAGGCCGGTTTCCTTCACGAAGTCGGCAAGCCAGTCCGCGTACCCCTCCACGGTATCCTTCGGGCTCCCGAGGGACCCCGCATGGCCCGGCAGGTCCGGGATGACGAGACGCGCCACGCCTTTGAGGCCCGCCCACTGGTCCCGCCAGGTGTGATGCGACCCCCCCGCCCCGTGGAGGAACACGATCGTGCGGGGCAGACGCTTAAGCGTGTCCTGGAAATGCACATCGGTACCCTGGACGAAAACCTCCGGCATCTCGCCGACCTCCTTATCTAGTATATCCAATATCCGGCGGCGGGTTCGCCAATATTTCTCTTGAGGCCCGCAGACATGTTCTGATAGAACTATCCGCTGGAAATCTCCCACGGGGCGCCCTATGAAAACCATCGGCCGCGAGATCATGTGGAACCTTCCGCACCCGGCGGCGACCATCATGTATTCCCTTTTCGGCGTGGTTGTCCTCGTCTTCGCGTGGGGGATCTGGCAGAAAATCACCGCCTACAGGCGGGGACGCCCGGAGAGGGAAGACCGCCTGGACAACCTGTGGGGACGAACGCTGGACGCCCTCCGGATCGGGATCGGGCAGCGGAAGGTCCTCGAAAGGAAGTTCGGCGGCCTCATGCACCTCGCCATCTACTCCGCTTTTATCGTCCTTTTCATCGTCACCTGCCTCGTCGCGGTCGAATACGACCTGGGGGTCCGGATCCTGGACGGCAACTTCTACATCGTGTTCAAGCTGTTCGCGAACACCTTCGGCCTCGTCCTCCTCGCGGGGGTCTTCGTCGCCCTCGCGCGGCGCTGCCTTTTCCGGCCGGAAGGGCTTACGAGAGACGGCGACGATCTCCTCCAGCTCCTCCTCATCCTCGCCATCGGGGTCACCGGCTTCCTCATCGAGGGGGTCCGTCTCGCAGCAACGAAGCCCGCGGCGGCCCAGGCGTCCTTCGTCAGCAACTCCGTTGTCGCCCCCCTCTTCGCGGGAGTCGCCCTGGACGACCTCCTGTCCGCGCACAGGGCGCTCTGGTGGACGCACCTCCTGCTCGCCTTCGGCTTTCTCGCGAGCATCCCGATGTCCAAGATGCTCCACCTGTTCACCGGAACGGCGAACATCTTCCTGCGGACCTCCCGCCCCAAGGGCGCCCTGCAGCCGATCCCCGACATCGAGGACGAGGAGAAGATCGGGGTCACCGACGTCGAGGACTTCACCTGGAAGCAGCTCCTCTCGTCGGACGCCTGCACGAA
The DNA here is from genome assembly GCA_964364235.1 of uncultured bacterium. Lineage (GTDB taxonomy): Bacteria > Desulfobacterota > Deferrimicrobia > Deferrimicrobiales > Deferrimicrobiaceae > JAKALO01. The sequence goes on from CAYILU010000137.1 coordinate 1,751, forward strand.
GTGCGGCAGGTGCCAGGACGAGTGCCCGGCATACGCCGCGGAAATGCCCCTCTCCCCGAGGGACGTGGTCCTCAAGACCCGGGACCAGATGAGCCGCGACATCTACTGGAGCCTCGTTCCTGCGACCGCAACGCTGGACAGGAAGACGGGGAAGGCGGTCGTCCCGTCCTTCGCGTTCGGTGTTCTTTCCCCCGACGAGATCTGGTCCTGCACCACCTGCCGTGCCTGCATGCAGGCCTGCCCGGTCCTGATCGAGCACATCGACCTGATCGTCGACGTGCGTCGCGGCTACGTCTCCAATTCGAAGATCCCGGACGGGGCGCGGACCGCCCTGAAGAAGATGGGCGACACGGGGAACCCCTGGGGGTTTCCGCAAGACGACCGCATCCGGTGGGCCGAGGGGCTCGACGTGCCCGTGGCCGCGGACAAAAAGGATTTCGAGTACCTGTACTGGCCCGGGTGCGCCGGGTCCTACGATCCCCGCAACCAGAAGGTGACCCGGACGATCGCCTCGCTGCTGAACCGGGCGGGGGTGAACTATGCCGTGCTCGGCCTCGAGGAGACCTGTTGCGGGGCCTTCGCGCGCTCGATGGGCGAGGAAGGGCTCTTCCAGCTCGGGATGGTCGAGATGGTGAAGGAGATCTTCGCCTCCTACAACGTCAAGAAGGTGATCACGCAGTGCCCCCATTGCTTCAACACCTTCCGCAAGGAGTACCCCCAATTCGGGGTAAACGTGGAGGCGGTCCACCACACCGTCCTTCTCCGGGACCTGATCGCGCAGGGAAGGCTTTCGCCCTCGAAGTCGATCAACCGTCTCGTGGCCTTCCACGACTCGTGCTACCTGGGCAGGCAAAACGACATCTACGACGCCCCCCGCGAGGCTCTCGGGTCGGTCCCCGGGATCACGATCACCGAGATGGAGAAACACCGCGAGCGGGGATTCTGCTGCGGGGGTGGCGGCGGCGGGATGTGGCTCGAGCTGCCCGGGAAACGGATCAATAACCTGAGGTTCAGCCAGGCGATGCGCACGGGCGCCAACGCGATCGGCTCATCCTGCCCGTACTGTCTCATCATGTTCGACGACGCCGCAAAGTTCAGCAACCTGGACGAATCGGTGCAAACGAAGGACATCGCGGAAATCATCGCCGAATCGCTCTGATCCAACGCACACTCCCATAAATACAACGACATTTGTTACATTACAAATATATATTTATTCTTGACATCTAATGTTGTAATTATACAATTATAATTGTTTACTATTTTCGGTAGCCAGGTCCCCACCGGCGAGGAGATTTATTCCATGGTTGCGATTTACAGAAACATACTCTCGATAATATTAAAGAAACGTATCGAAACACTTGGCTACGGCTCCCTGAAAAAATTCACCTCCGACCGGAAGGAATTGGGGTTCAGCTACGAACTCCTCCGCCAGGTGGTCTACAACGGGAGGGTCCCAAGGAGCGAAACCCTGCTCAGGATCCTGCAGGCGATGCGGTTCTCTCCTTCACAAGCAAGAAAGGTCATGGAGATGCACTACCGGGGATATATCCCGCAGGAGGGGCTCCCGCACTCCGCGATTCCGGATCCCGCGGAGGAAGGATCGGGGGGGGGGCCGGATGGCGTGGGGGACGCACCGCCGGAGATTTCCCCACCGACGCTCGCGGGGGAGGTCGAGCGCCAGGCATCGGCGCTGACCCTCCACGACCCCTCGGAGATCTCCGCCTGCCTTGCGAGGTCCCTCCCGAAGATCCCCCTCCAGGGGAACGAAGACCTCTGGGAAATCGTCCGGCACATCACTACCCTCGCGGAGCGGAAAGCGAAGGACCTCGCGCGCAGGAGGGAAGACCAGCCCCTCCTCTTCGGAAAGGAGCCGGAGGCGATCTACCAGTTCCTCGTCCGAAGATCGAAGATCCCCGCCTACCTTTCCAAGGGGGAACACGTCCCGCTGTCCTTCGTTTCGGGGATCGACTACGCCGACCGGTTTCGGGGAGCCCTTCTCGGCGGGGCGATCGGGGAAGCGCTGGGAAGGCCCGCGCAGGGGCTTTCTCCACGGGATGTCGGGGAGCTTTACGGGCGGATCGACGGGTACCCCCCCCTTCGCACGCACGGGAGGGAACACGAGACCATGAATTCCCCCCCCGCGTCCCTCCTGCTCTCCCGGGGGCTGCTCGGGCAGGGAAGGGTCGACCCGGAAATGATCGCCCTCCTCTTCGCCACCACCCCGGGCCGCTCCCGCGGCGGGTCCGAGGCGGAATTCGCCGGGAACCTGGCCGACCGGGGCTACCCATGGTTCGAGGCGGGGATCAACTCCCCGGAAAGCGCCCCGGCGGCGCGTATCACCCCTCTTTCGCTGTTGCGGTCGGCCGACTTCCGGCGGATGAAGCTGGAGGCGGGGATCGTCGCCTCCATCACGCATCCGAACCCGGCGGCCATCGCGGGGGCCATCGCGCAGGCGGTCGCCATCGCCCGGATGCTCCACACCCCGCGCGGAACGCTCGACGTCCTGGGGTTCGCCCGGGGGATCTCGCCGGCGATCACCGGCATCGAGCCGGACCGCGCGGCCCGCAGCCGCCAGAGCAGGCAGATCCCCACCCTCGCCCGCAAGATGGGAACCGAGCTCGCCGCCCTCCTCCTGCGGCGCGCGGAGATCGATGAGATCCGGGAGGCGCTCGGGAACGGCATCGCCGTCCAGGAGGGACTGCCGTTCGCGTGGGCCTGCTTCCTCCGCTCCCCGGAGGACTTCGCCGAAGCGGTCCTGCCGGCGGTGAACCTCGGCAACGACGCGGAAGGCATCGCCTCGATGGCCGGCAGCCTGTGCGGGGCCTACCTGGGCGCCTCTGCGATACCCGGTCGCTTTCTGGAGAACTTGCCGTGGAGGGAGGAG
>CAYILU010000138.1:0-4625 GCA_964364235.1 uncultured bacterium
CCGGCGGGAATGGCCATAATTTCCCGATCCTGTGCGCTTTGTGCGGAGTATAACGATCCACCCCCAAAAGGAGGTTCCATAATGCGGTCGAGAAACGTGTTCACGCTTTTCTTCGCGTTTTTCCTGGCGTTTTTCCTGGGAACGATGTTGGCGTCCCCGCCCTCCGCCCTCTCCGCGGAGGCGGCGATCAAACTCACGTACGCGAACTTCCCGCCCGCCCCGACCTTCCCCTGCGTCCAGATGGAGCACTGGGCGAAGGAAGTCGAGAAGCGGACCGGCGGCAAGGTCAAGGTGCAGACGTTCCCCGGCGGGACGCTCCTTCCCGCCAAGAACATCCTGGACGGGGTGATCTCGGGCCTGGCGGACATCGGCAACTTCGCGATGAGCTATCAGCCGGGGCGATTCCCGGTGTCCGAGGCCGTCGACCTTCCCCTGGGCTTCACCAGCGCAAAGGTCGCCAGCCTCACGCTCTACGACCTCATCGAGAAATACCAGCCGAAGGAGTTCGAGAAGGTGAAGATCCTCACGCTCTTCACCTGCCCGCCGACCAACTTCATGACCAAGACGCCGGTGAAGTCGCTCGCGGACCTCAAAGGGATGGAGCTACGGGTCGCGGGGACGAACGCCGAGGTCGTAAAGCGCCTGGGCGGCATCCCGGTCGCCATGCCGCAGTCCGAAACGCCCGAAGCGATCCAGAAGGGGGTCGTCAAGGGGATGGTGTCGTCGATGGAGATCCTCAAGGACTTCAAGTTCGCCGCCTACACCCCCTACGCCACCATCGCCAACCTCCCCGTCGTCACCTTCGCGGTCGTCATGAACAGGGAAAAGTGGAACTCCCTTCCCACGGACGTGAAGAAGGCGCTCGACGACATGCGCCGGGAGCAGGCGCTGTGGACGGGGACCTACGTGGACGACCATGTCGCGGACGCACTGGCCTGGTCCAAGAAGGACTACAGCCACCAGGTGTTCACCCTTCCCGCGGCCGACGTCGAAACCGTGAAGGGCCTCCTCAAGCCGATGGTGGACGCCTACGTCAAGAAGGTGACGGAGCAGGGTCTTGACGGAAGCCGGATCGTCGCCGACGTGCTTGCGCTGAAGGAGAAACACGAGAAGCGGTACAAGTAACCCCTTCGGCGTCGAATGGACCTGGAACGGCTCTCCGCGCTGCTGCGGAAGCTCATGATGATCCTGGGGGGCGCCGCGCTGCTGGCGCTCACGCTTCTGGCCACGTCGAACGTGGCCTTGAGGATCGTGCGCGTCCCGGTGAGCGGGACGTATGAGGTCGTCTCCTTCCTCGGCGCGATCGTCACCGCCGGCGCCCTCGGATACACGCAGAAGCGCAAGGACCACATCGTCGTGGACATCCTCTCGGACAAGTTCCCCGCCCCGGTCAAGCGGGCCCTCGACGGCGCGAACTACGCCATCACCCTGGTCCTTTTCGCCGTCATCTCCTGGCAGACCTTCGTGTACGGAAAGAGGCTGTGGCAGACGGGCGAGCTCTCGGAGACGATCAAGATCGCCTACTACCCCTTCGTATTCCTGGTCTCCCTGGGGTTCGCGGTGCTCGCGCTCACGATCTTCCTCGACCTGCTCGCAACGATCTGGGGCAAGGGGGAAAAACCGTGAGCGGCCCCGTCGTCGGACTGTACGGCATCATCGCGATGTTCTTCATCCTGTTCGTGCTGCGGGTCCCCGCGGCGTTCACCATGGCCCTGGTGGGATTCGTCGGGATCGCCCTCGTGACCTCTCTCGACGCGGCCTTTTCGATGGTCGGGACCGAGATGTGGAACATCTTCTCCAACTACGGGCTCACCGTGATCCCCCTCTTCATCCTGGTCGGCGAGATCGTCCATTACGCCGGCTACAACTTCAGCCTCTACGACGCGACCTACAAGTGGTTCGGCCACTACCGCGGCGGGCTCGCGATGACGACGATCATGGCGTCGGCGGCCTTCTCGGCCATCTCCGGCTCCAACACGGCCACGGCGGCCACGATGAGCGCCGTCGCGATTCCCGCAATGAAGGAATACAAGTACCACCCGATGCTTTCCGCCGGCTCCGTCTCCGCGGGCGCCACGCTCGGCGTCCTCATCCCGCCCTCCATCGTGCTCGTGGTCTACGGCCTCTATACCGGCCAGTCCATCGGCAAGCTCTTCTTCGGCAACATCATCCCGAGCGCCATCCTGACCGCCGCCATCCTGGGGACGGTGGTCTGGATCTGCCGGATGCACCCCGACTGGGGGGCGGCCGGTCCCCGCTTCAGCTGGAAGGAGCGGATGAAGGCGCTCCCCGAGGCGGTCGACATCTTAGTGCTGTTCGGGATCATCATGTACGCCCTGTTCACGGGGGTCGTGACCGCCACGGAGGCCGCCGCCGTCAGCTGCTTCCTGGGCTTCGTCATCTGCCTCGCGCGCCGCAAGCTGACCTGGAAGAAGTTCCTCGACTCCATGACCGACACCCTGCGCATCTCCTGCATGGTCTTCATGATCGTGGCGGGGGCGGTGATCTTCGCCCGGTTCCTGACGCTCACCCGCCTCCCCTTCGAGGCCGCGGAGTGGATCCAGACGTTAGCGCTGCCCAGGTGGATGGTGCTCTGGGTGATCCTGTTCTGCTATATCATCGGCGGCTGCGTCATGGACGCCCTCGCGTTCCTGCTCGTCTCGCTGCCGATCTTCTACCCGCTGGTCATCCAGCTGGGCTACGACCCGATCTGGTTCGGCCAGGTGATCACGATCGTCACGACGATGGGCTCCATCATGCCGCCCATCGGCATCTGCTGCTACGTCGTGTCCGGCATGTCGGGCATCCCCCTGGGGACCGTCTTCCGGGGGAGCTTCTACTACATGCCGTCCTACATCGTTTCCATCATCATCCTCATGATCTCGCCGTACTGGACCGTTCTGGTCCTGTCCGACCTGGTGAAGTAGCGGTCGCGGGGCCTTCCTTGGACAACCGGATCCTCATGCTGGGGAACGAGGCGATGGCGCACGCCCTGCTGGAAAACGGGTGCGGGGTCGCGACCTCCTACCCCGGGACGCCCGCATCGGAGATCCTCTCCTCCCTGGTCCGCTTCCGGAACGAGCACGGGGTCGCGATGCACGCGGAGTGGGCGGTAAACGAGAAGGTCGCTTTCGAGATCGCCTACACCGCGAGCATCACGGGGCTGCGCGCCGCGGTCAGCATGAAGCAGGTGGGCCTTTCCGTCGCCTCAGACCCCCTGATGAGCGCGGCGTACACGGGCGTCAAGGGCGGCTTCCTCGTCATCAGCGCGGACGACCCGGGGCCCCATTCCTCGCAGACCGAGCAGGACAGCCGCCTCCTGGCCATGATGGCGAAGATCCCCGTTCTCGACCCTTCCTCGCCCGCGCACGCGCGGGAGCTGATCGCGGCGGGGTACGAGCTCTCGGAAATCTTCGAGATCCCCGTGATGCTGCGCCCCACCACGAGGGTCTGCCACGCCTGCCAGGACATCTCCCCCGGGGAGATCCAGCCGTTCCCCCGGGAGGCCTCCTTCCGGAAATCCCCCACCCGCTGGGCCGCGACCCCGGCGTACCGCTACGAGCTGCACCGGAAGCTCAACGAAAAGCTCGCCGCCGTCGCCTGCTGGCCGCGGACCGCGCCGTTCCGGGCGAACCCGGACGCCGCGGGCCCCCGGGCGGTGGTGGCCTCCGGAGTCGCCGCGGCCCACGCGCGGGAAGTCCTCTCGGAATCCGGCCTGTGGGACCGCATCCCCTTTTACCACGTCGTGCAGCCCTATCCGCTGCACACCGGGTTCATCTCCCGCCTCCTGGGCGACTACGAGGAGATCCTGGTGCTCGAGGAGACGACCGGGGTCATCGAGATGCAGCTCCTCGACCGCCGCCGGGTGCGCGGGAGGCAGACCGGCGCGGTGCCCGAGGCCGGGGAGCTCCTGCCCGAGATCGTGGAGGGGATCCTCGCGAAATTCGCGGGGGTCGACGCGGGAGCCGCGGAGGTCAAGCCCGCGGGGGGTGGGGGACGGCGCCCCACCCTGTGCGCCGGCTGCTCCCACCGGTCGAGTTTCTACGCCATCAAGAAAGCGGCGCCGAAGGGGATCTACCCGAGCGACATCGGCTGCTACACGCTGGGACTGAACCTGGGCGGGGTCGACACGGTGCTGTGCATGGGGGCCGCTGTGAGCCAGGCCGCCGGCTTCTACCAGGCATACCGGCTTTCCGGGAAGACGGTCGACATCGTTGCCACCATCGGGGATTCCACCTTCTACCACGCCGGCATCCCCCCGCTCATCGACGCCGTCGTACAGGGGGCCCGCTTCGTCTTGGTGATCCTGGACAACTCCACGACCGCGATGACCGGGTTCCAGCCCACCCCGGCGACGGGGAAGGGCGCGTCGGGCGAGCCGACGGGCGCGGTGGACATGGAGACGCTCGTCCGCGGCTGCGGCGTCGGGTTCTGCAAGGTGGGAACCCCGAGCCGTCTTCCGGAATTCATCGGCCTCATCGAGGAGGCCGTTGCCTACAGCCACGAAAAGGGCCCGGCGGTGGTCATCGCGCGGGAGCCCTGCGTCATGGACCGGAGCCAGGCGGCCCGGCTTTCGCGGCCGGGGAAGGTGCGCGTCACCGACGCCTGCAACGGCTGCCGGCACT
>CAYILU010000139.1:0-4620 GCA_964364235.1 uncultured bacterium
GGATGCGATCAACTGGGCGCGGGACCTCGTTTCCTCGCCGCCCGGGGATCTCCGGCCGGACGGGCTGGCCCGCGCCGCGAAAGCGCTACCGAAAGGGCTTGGGTACGCCGCGGCGAAAAAAATACGCGTCCGGGTGTTCGGGAAAAAGGAGATCGAGTCGTGGGGGATGGGCGGGATCCTGGCTGTCGGGAAGGGGAGCGAGGCCCCCCCCCGGCTCATCGTCGCGGAGTACCGGGGCGGGCGCCCAGGGGACTCCTGGACGGCGCTCGTCGGCAAGGGAGTGACTTTCGACACGGGCGGGATCTCCCTCAAGAAGTGGGAGGGGATGGAGAAGATGAAGTACGACATGGCCGGCGGGGCCGGGGTGCTGGCCTCGGTGCGCGCCGCCGCCGCTCTCGGGATCCGGAAAAACATCGTGGCGGTCGTCCCGGCGGTCGAAAACATGCCTTCGGGAACCGCCTTCCGGCCAGGCGACGTGATCCGTATGATGTCGGGGAAGACGGTCGAGGTGTTCTCCACCGACGCGGAAGGGCGGCTCATCCTGGGGGACGCCATCGCGTATGCGAAGAAGCGTTACCGCCCGGCGGCGATGATCGACGCGGCCACGTTGACCGGGGCGTGCGTCGTGGCGCTGGGGAGCGTGACGATGGGCATGATGGGGAACGACGGGAAGCTTCTCTCGAGGGTGAAGAAGGCGGCCGCGGCGTCCGGCGAGAGGGCATGGGAGCTGCCGCTCCACGAGGAGTATTTCGAGCAGATCAAAAGCGAGATCGGGGACCTGAAGAATATCGGCGGCCCCGAAGCGGGGACGATCATCGCCGGCTGTTTCCTGAAGGAGTTCGCAGGCGACACCCCGTGGGTTCACCTCGACATCGCGGGCGTGGCGTGGCGGGAGAAGGAAAGGATGGGGTACGCCCCCGGCCCGACCGGGGCCCCGGTGCGGCTCCTCGTCGAGTTCCTTTCACAAGCCGGAGGGGGGTAGACCCGTTGATCCCCGGGAGACGATCGTGACGGAGAGGCCACGGCTTTCGACGGAGGAGCAACAGTTCATCAGTTGCCCGTATTGCACGATCCAGATCGCGGCGGGCGACGTCATGTGCCCGCACTGCAAGCAGGCCCTTCCCCCCTCGGGAAAGCCGGCGATTTCCCCCGCTCGGCGGAAAGAGAACGATTTCCGGAAGCTCCTCCGGGACAAGGTCGGGCTCGAGTTCCTGGCCGACCTGTGGGCCCGCTACGGCAAGTGGATCAAGGTGGCCGGGCCCGTGCTGGCCGCCTTCCTCCTCCTTTTCCTCGTCTACAGGGTATGGGTGGGGCACAAGGTGACCGTCGTTCCGAACCCGGAGCTTCCCATCAAGGTGAAGCAGGAAAAAGGGAACCAGGGTGTCCTTCTCAACGTGATGGTGACGAACATGGGAGAGGACGTCCCCGACCTGTCCCTCAAGTCGATCGGCGTCGTGGTGGAGATCGTCTACCGGGACGGCCGGCGGGAGAAAAGAACCTTTTTCCCGAAGGCCGAATACCGCGGGGAGGGGGCGCTGCTCCACGGGGAAACCGGAAGCTTCGAGATCGAGACGCGCCCCAAGGGGTTGAAGGAGGTGATCCTGCGGAGCGAGATCGTCGACCTCGGGATGGGGCGGACCCTCATCCCGCCGGGCGTCGGAAGGAGATACGCCCCCCGGAGCAGGTGAGCGCGGGCACGCGGCCTCTGAGCCATCTCCGGGTCCGGGGACAGGCGGGCCGGGCGTGGGCGCGAACCCGGCGGCGCAGCGACACCAGGTCCTCCGCGGTGTCCACGTCGGACTCCCAGGGCAGCAGGGCGTAGGGGATCCCGGCGTCCCGGCATCGCGAGAGGGATGTCGCAAGAACCGTCGGGGCGCCCCACTCGATTCCGCGGAACAGGAACGGGGCGGGCTCACCGACACCGACGAGGTAGTACCCCCCGTCTTCGGCGGGGCCGAACACCGTCCCGGCCGCGTTCGACAGTTCACGGAAGGCGGAGCGGATGCGCTCCGCCGACAGCGCGGGGCAGTCGGCGCCGATGACCACCACTCTCCGCGCCCCCCCGGAGAAGGCCTCGAGCGTGGCCCTCTCCATCCGCTCCCCGAGATCGGACCCGGCCTGCGGGTGCAGGTGAAAGGCGGAGAACGGGCCGGCGCGGAAGTACGCCTCCCCTTCCGCGGGGGCAAAGAAGAGGTACCGGCGGCCCCCCCGGAGTCTTCCCGCCTCTTCCGCGATGTCCTCCAGGAGGCAGGCGTAAAGCGCGGCCGCCTCCCGGGGCGCGAGGGGAGGGCAGAGCCTCGTCTTGACCGTTCCCGGAACGGGTGCTTTCCCCATGAGGATCAGGGCGTCGTGGTGTTCCATTCGTAGCTTCCTCGCGGGACGCATGGTTGTCCAGCTTCCATTGTATAAGCGGCCAGCCCGAAATCCATGGCGGAATTCCCCGGCCGGATTGCCCGGCAGGGATGAAACGGATACAGTAATACCACTTCACGACGGGAGGGTTTCTTGTCCCGAAGCGCCCGCTTGCCCCTGTCGTTCCTTCTCGTCTTCTTTCTGGCCCTGCTGTCGACTTCCACGGTTCAGGGCGTGGAAATGCAGCTTGAGGACGCACAGCAGGAGAAGGCGCAGGCGATCGACAGGCTCTTCGACAAGGGGGGGACGGAGGCGGCGAAGGGGATATTGCCTTTCCTCAAGGACCGGGAACTGGTCGTGCGAAGCCACGCCATGAAGCGCCTGGTGGACCTCGGGCCCGCATCGGTCGACGCGCTGATCGGGGCGCTGGACAGCGAAGAGATGCGGTGGCTGGCGAGCGGCGCCCTCATCAACATCGGGAATGAATCCGTCCGCAAGACCGTGCTTGCCCTGAAGCACAAAAATCCCGTCGTCCGACGGAACGCCCTCTTCATCCTGAGGCAGCTTGACGCCCGGGCGGCGGCCCCCTCCATCCAGGCCGCGCTCAACGATACCGACCCGTCGGTCCAGATCCAGGCGATCCAGACCGTGGCCCAGTTCGGGGGCGAGGGGGGGCTGCGGCTGGTCATGGCGAAGGTCGACAGCACGTATCCGTCCGTCCGCGACGCGGCGATAGAGTCCCTCCCGAAGTTCGGCGAGGGCGCGATCGCGGCCCTGACCTCTCTCCTGTCCTACGGAAACGTCGACGTCCGGGTCGGGGCGATCCGCGCTCTCGGGGCGATGGGCACGAAGGAAGCGCTGCTTTACCTTCGCAAGATCCTTTCCGACCCTTCGCCGCTGGTCCGGTATTACGCCTGCCTCACGCTGGGGGAGACGGGGGACCCCTCCATTCTGGAGGACGTTGCTTCCTACCTGGACGACAAGGACCCCAATGTCCGCGAGGCGGCCACCGAGGCGTTTGCGCGGATGCCCGACGCGGGTCGCCCCATCCTCTTCCGCCTGCTTCGGGATGGGAACCCCTTGCAGAAGATCAGCGCCGCGACGTCGATACGGAAGTGCAAATACCGCGCGGCGATGCCCATTCTCCTCGAGGTGCTGCGGGATCCTTCCCCGGATGTCAGGGTTTCCGCGGTGGCCGCCCTGATGGTGATCGCCGATCCCGCGTCGGTCGAGGGCCTGGTCAACGGACTCCGGGACCCGGAGATCCGATGGATCTGCATCATGGCGCTCCGGCAGTTCGGGGACGCGAACCTCCGCCCGCTCCTGCGGAGGAGCAACGACCCGGAGCTCGACTACTGGAAGCAGTACGTGCTCGAGGGGATGGGGGACCGTGTGCTCGAGGGGTGCCTGGAATCGCTCAAGAAGGAGGAGGACATCGGGATCCGGATCGCCTCGTTGTGCACCATGAGGCAGATCAAGGACACGAGGGCCATCTACCCGTTGATCCGCCTCCTGGCCGACGAGCGGGTCGGCTTCGTCGCCAGCTTCGTCCTTTCCCAGATGGGGGAAGTGGTGGTGGAGCCCCTTCTTCTTTCCCTCCAGGACGAAAATCCCGCGGTCCGCGCGCGGGCGGCGGTCGCACTCGGGGAAATCGGGTTCACCCGCGTCGTGCGCCCCCTCCGGGACCTCCTGGCCGACAAGGACCCCCAGGTCCGGAAGGCCGCCGAAGATGCGATCCGCAAGATCGGCGGTGTGCCGGGCGAGCCGTCACCGGCCCCGAAAGCCCCGGTGGAGCCCTGTCCTCCATAAGGAACTGAGTCCCCGCTTGCGTTCCGCCGCGAAACCTGATTTCGCCGCGTGCAACGGATTCCCGATTGCCTTGATCCACCCGCCCAAGTAAAATGTTACTTTCACGTTATCCCGGAAGGAACGCCATGAAGGTAAAATCGGGGAAGGTCCTGAACATCGGACTGCCCAAGGGGAGCCTGCAGGAATCCACGCTGAACCTGTTTCGCAAGGCCGGGTTCACGATCACCGTGGGGTCCCGCAGCTACATCCCGTCCATCGACGACGAAGAGCTCTCGGGGCTCCTGGTCCGCGCCCAGGAGATGGCGCGCTATGTCCAGGACGGGATTCTCGACCTCGGTCTGACGGGGCGGGACTGGGTCCTGGAGCAGAACGCGAAGGTCAAGGAGGTGTGCGCCTTCCAGTACTCCAAGGGGGGGCTTCGGCCCGTGCGGTGGGTCGTGGCCGTCCCGAACGACTCCC
>CAYILU010000140.1:0-4610 GCA_964364235.1 uncultured bacterium
CCTACCGCATCATGATCTCCTTGGCGATGACCAGCCGCTGGATCTGGCTGGTCCCCTCGTAGATCTGCAGGAGCTTGGCGTCGCGCATGAGCTTCTCCACCGGGTAATCTTTCATATATCCGTACCCGCCGAAGATCTGGACCGCGTCCGTGGTAACGCGCATGGCCAGGTCCGCCGCGAACGCCTTGGCGAACGAGGATTCCTTCGTGCTGCGCCTGCCCTGGTCGAGCAGCCAGGCGCTCTTGAGGGTGAGCAGGCGCGCCGCCTCGATGTCCATCGCCATGTCGGCCAGCAGGAAGTGGATCGCCTGGTTCATCGCAATCGGCGCGCCGAACTGCACGCGCTCCTTGGAGTACTGCATCGCCAGCTCGAACGCCGCCCGGGCCACCCCCACCGACATCGAAGCCACCGAGGGCCTCGCGAAGTCCAGCGTTTTCATGGCGATCTTGAAACCCTCGCCCTCCTTCCCCAGGAGGTTCGACGCGGGGACGCGCACGTCCTCGAACAGCACGTCGGAAGTGTCCGAGGCGCGCTGTCCCATCTTGTCCTCTTTCTTGCCGGGTGAAACTCCGGGGAGCGACCGCGGGACGACGAACACCGAGAGCCCCTTGTGCCCCCTGGAGCGGTCCGTGGAGGCGAACACCGTGTACTGGGAGGCATGGGTCCCGTTGGTGATGAAGCACTTCCGGCCGTTCAGGAGATAGCCGTCGCCGTCCTTCTTCGCGGTGGTTGCGATCCCCCCGGCGTCCGAGCCCGCGCCCGGTTCCGTGAGGCAGAAGGACGCGTACCGGAACTCCCTCGCGAAGGGGGCGACGAATTCCTTTTTCTGGTCCTCCGTCCCGGCGATGAGTATCGGGGTCAGCGCGAGGCCGTTGCAGGTCATCGAGGTCGCGATCCCGGCGCACCCCCATGCAAGCTCCTCCTCGATGAGGCAGGCGTCCAGCGACCCCAGTCCCAGCCCACCCAAGGCCTCCGGGATGAAACCGGTCATGAGCCCCAGGTCGAACGCCTTCCGGAAAATCTCCATCGGGAACGTCCCGGCGTGGTCGTGCTCCGCCGCCTTCGGGCGGATTTCGTTCGCCGCAAACTTGTGCGCCATGTCCTGCAACGCGACCTGCTCTTCGGTGAGATCGAATCCGATCATGCTTTACCTCCCATCGAGGGGGCCAGGCCCCGGAGTCCCTCGGCGAAAATCCGGTAGATCTCGTCCGCCGCCTGCGCGGGGTCGTATTTCCGTTTCCTGGAGAGCACGTAGGCGAGGGAGATCTCGTCCAGCGCGCCGAAGATCGCACGGCGCGCCAGGGTGACGTTCAGGTCGGGGCGGATGACCCCCTCACGCTTCCCGGCCTCGAGGATCTCGCCGAGGACGTCGAGGTACTCCAGGAACTTCACGGGGACGTACTCCTTCATGAACTTGTTGCTCTGCCGCAGTTCCACCTGGATCACCTCGATGAGCCCGGCCTCACGGACGAGCAGGTCCATGTGGTTCCGGATGAAGATCTGCAGCCGGGAGAACGCATCCCCCCCCTCCGCCACCCGCACGCGGACGTCGGACACCACCTCCCCCATCTTCTCCTCGAAGAGGGAGATCAGGAGGTCGTCCTTGTTCTTGAAGTAGAGGTAGATCGTACCGTCGGCCACGCCGGCCAGGCGGGCGATCTCCGAGATCCTGGAATTGAAGTAGCCTTTCTGGGAAAAAATCCTGACCGCCGCGCGGAGAATGCGGTCCCGCTTGGCCGCCCCGCCGCCCTGAGGCCCACGCCTCGCCATCGCCCCTCCTATTGAATGAACAATCATTCATTAAATGAGTACCACTTGAGGCGAGTCCGTGTCAAGAGCGCGCGGGTGGAATCGGAGGCGGGGTGTGTCGGGAGGCGCCCTGCTTTACTCTCTGCAGCCGAGACGCGTGGACAGCGCCCTGGCGCAGCGGGAAACCTCGGGGCCGATCGTCTGCCCGATCTTCTCGTCGGAGAGGCGATGGGCGGGGCCCGAGACGCTTATCGCCGCGATGACCTTCCGGGTGTAGTCGCGGATCGGGGAGGCGATGCAGCGCAAGCCCTCCTCGAACTCCTCCAGGTCCGTTGCGTATCCCGTTTCCCGGGCCTTCTCCAGGTTCTTCAGGATATCTTCCGGCGACAAAATCGTGTGTTTCGTGAACCTCGAAATCTCCGGGGGAAAGCGCTTCCGCAACTCCTCTTCCGACTCGAACGCGATCAGGGCCTTTCCCGCCGCCGTGGCGTGGACCGGCATGTGGAGACCGACGCGGGAGATGACCCGCACCGTGGAAGTCGTTTCCACGGAGTCGAGATAGACGACCTCGTTCCCCCGCAGAATGGAGAGATAGCTGGTCTCCCCCGAACTTTCGGCAAGCTCGTGCAGGATCGGCTGGGCCTGCTTGAGAAGCCCTCTCTGGTGGACAAACGTCTGCCCGAGCTCGAGACACTTGATCCCGAGCCGGTAATTGTCGTTTGTCTTGTTCTGCTCGATGTAGTTTCTGGACTGCAGCGTTGCAAGTATGCGGAAGACATTGTTTTTATGCAATTTCAGCTTTTTGCTGAGTTCCGTCACGCCGAGTTCGTCCATCTCGCCCCGGAACTCCTCGAGGACGTCAAGGGCATGCGCGACCGACTGGATGATGTAATTTGATTTATCCCGCCTGACCATATTCGATCCTCCGTGCCGGCTGTTGAGGGAGAAATAACAAAACAACGTTACATATATTCCATACCATAGGGCATGTCAACAGAAAAATATAACGTCCTTATCGGGGGTGGAATTGCCGGATTATTCCTTAATAATACAGGGGAAAACGATCGAATGAATTACGGTTTCGACCCTTTCCGACCGCCTGCCAATGAAGAAAATAAAATGGTTTTCACTTGAACTTCGGGGTCGCGGAGGGCGGAACGCCCCGCATCCGGGCGATCTCGCTCCGGAGGGAGTCGCGGTACGGGTAATTCGGTATGTTTTCGAGGAGCGCTTCCCACGCCCGGATCCCGCCCTCGACGTCGTTCTTGTCGCTGATGAGGATGATCCCCAGGTTGTACCGGGACTGGGCGTGCCGCGGGTCCATCGAGATCGCCTTCTTGAGCTCCTCCACCGCACGGTCCGGGTTGCCGGCCCGGCGGAAGCAGACCGCCATGTCGGTCCTCACGTTCACGTTCCGCGGGTCCATCGCCAGCGCCTTCCGGTAATGCTCGATCGCCAGGAGGTCCTGCCTCGTGTCGAAGTAGAGGTTCCCGATGTTGATGAGCGCCTGGAGGTTGTTCGGGTCCTTTTTGAGGATCTCCTTGTAGTTATCGATCTGGGACAGGGCGTTGAGGTTGATCGTCTCCCCCTCCCCCACCGGCGGAGCCTCCTTCTTGCGGCATCCCGCGGGAGCGGTCAGGAGAATCGCCAGCGTGGCCATCGCCACCAGTTTCCAGGAGACGGAAATTTTCTTGCCGCTTCGCTTCATATCGGAAACACCTCGTGCGGATCCCCGCACGCTTCCAGGAGATCCCGGATGATTTCCCCCCCCGGGGGAACGACCGCCCCCGGGGCGATCTCGGACACCGGCGCCAGGCAGAACCGGCGGAACGCGAGGCCGGGGTGGGGGATGACGAGGAGGGGCTCTTGCACGACCATCTCCCCGATCAACACGATATCAACGTCCAGCTCCCGCGGTCCCCATTTGCCCCTTGGTATCCTCCCCGCTGCGGCCTCCACTTCCTTCACGAAGGCCAGCAATTCATCGGGCGGAAGGAGGCATTTGCCGCGGGCCGCCAGGTTCAGGAACCACGGCTGGTCCGCCTTTCCCCACGGCTCCCCCGCGTAGATTCGGGAGACCCGACCCACTTCCACCTTCCGGGAAAGACGGTCCAGACCTTCCCGCAGCTGCCTCGGACAATCCCCGACGTTGCATCCCAGGAGAAGGATCACCTCGTCCGGAGACAGGGGACCTGAATGCGTCAGAAGCCGATCCGCTTCATCCTGTCGAGGGCTTCCCGTATCCGCTCCTTATCCTTGGTCAAGGCGATCCGTACGTACCCTTCCCCGCTCTTCCCGAAGCCGTTACCGGGCGTTGTCACGATCCCGGCCTTCGTGAGCAGGTGCGTGCAGAAGGACGCCGAGGTGTAGCCTTCCGGCACGGGGATCCACACGTAGAAGGTGGCCGCGGGCGTCACGGGGTCCAGCCCCAGCGCACGCAGCCCGGGCAGGAGCAAGTCCCTTCGCTCCTGGTACGTCCTCCGGATCCCATCCGTCGCGCTCTCCCCGCTCCCGAGCGCGGCGATCCCCGCGCCCTGGACGGCCTGGAAGACGCCGCTGTCCACGTTGGTCTTGACCTTGCCCAGCCCCCCGACGAGCTCGGGATTCCCCACCGCGAAGCCGATGCGCCACCCGGTCATGTTGTAGGTCTTGGAGAGGGAGTGGAACTCGATGCATCGCTTCTTCGCCCCGGGAAGTTCGAGGATGCTCATCGGCTTGACGCCGTCGAAGTAGATTTCCGTGTACGCCACGTCGTGGGCGACGATGAGATCGTGCTCCTCCGCGAAGGCGAGCACTTTTTTATAGAACTTCCGGTCGGCGATCGCAGAGGTGGGATTGTTCGGGTAGTTGAGGAAAAGGAT
>CAYILU010000141.1:0-1546 GCA_964364235.1 uncultured bacterium
AATAGATGAAGGATTTTCAGAGCGTGCTCAAGCAGGCGCAGGAGATGCAGGCCCGTCTCGCCAGGCTCCAGGAGGAGATGGCGGAAAAGACGGTGGAGGCGTCCGCCGGCGGCGGGATGGTGACCGTGACGGCGAACGGCAGGCAGGAGATCCTCTCGGTGCGGATCGAGAAGGAAGTGATCTCCCCCGAGGAAACCGATCTCCTCCAGGACCTCGTCCGCGCGGCGGTCAACGAGGCCCTTGCGCGCTCCCGCGAGATGATGGCCGCCGGGATGGCGAAGATCACCGGCGGATTGAACCTCCCGGGGCTGCCTTGACCGTGTCGTATCCAAAGCCGCTCCGGCGTCTCATCACCCTCCTCTCCATGCTCCCGGGAATCGGGGAGAAGACGGCGACGCGCCTTGCGCTCCACCTCCTGAAGATGCCCGGCGATTCCGTCCGGGAATTGGGACAGGCTATTGCCGGGATCTCCGAGGCTGTGATACGATGTTCTAAATGCTATAACATCACGGATGTAGACCCGTGCACGCTGTGCGCGGACCCCGCGCGCCGGGATGACCTGATCTGCGTTGTCGAAGATCCCACCGACATCGTCCCGATCGAAAAAAGCGGGGAATACAAAGGAAGATATCATGTCCTCGGGGGGGCCATTTCCCCGATCGACGGGGTGATGCCCGAGGATCTGCGTATCCGTGAGTTGCTGGGCCGTATCGCGCAGGGGGGGATCGAAGAAGTCATTCTCGCGACGAACTTGACGGCGGAAGGGGAAGCGACAGCGTCCTACCTGGCTGGTGTCCTCAAGCCATTGAGCGTCCGGGTTACCCGCATTGCTTACGGCATGCCCGTGGGAGCGGACCTCGAGTACACCGACGAGATCACGGTCGGCAGGGCGATCAAGGGGCGCCGGGACGTCTGAAGCGCCGCGATCGGACGGAAGGGGATCAGGGAATACCTTTGAGAGGGGCGGAGCAATGAGCCAGAGCAAGGCGGCGGTGAAGCTGCCGGTGAAAAACGACCTCGGTTTCTTCGAGATCCGGATGGAGAGCATCGGGGGACTGGGCGCCAACGTGGCGGGGAAGATCCTGACCGAAACGGGGATCCTCGGCATGGGGCTGAACGGGGCGGGGTTCGCCTCCTACGGTTCCGAGAAGAAGGGGACGCCGGTCAAGGCGTTCGTCCGGCTGTGCGAGGCCGGCCAGCAGGTGCGGGTCAACAGCCCGATCGAGGAGCCGCACGTCCTGGCGATCTTCCACGAGGCGCTGGCCAAGACGGTCCCGGTGACCGCCGGGGCGGTTCCGGGAAAGACGACGGTCATCCTCAATACCCGAAAGACCCCCGCGCAGGCGCGCGACTTCCTGAAGCTCGAGGGGGGGAAGGTCGGCACGGTCGACGCGATGGAGATCGCGATGGCCACGGGCTCCCGCGTCAACATGGTCATGATGGGCGCCATCGCGAAGGCGGCGGGGTTCTTCGAGTGGAAGGCGATCGAGGACACCGTCCGGGAGGCGTTCGGGAAGAAGTACCCGGCGCTGATGAAGGGGAACCT
>CAYILU010000141.1:1556-4568 GCA_964364235.1 uncultured bacterium
TCAAGCGGGGGTACGACGAGGTGAAGTTCGAGGAGTTCCCGGCCGACGGGAAATACCCGGCGACGCCGTTCCGGCGCGAGGTCCCAAAATTAGGCTACGAGAACGCCCCCATCGGCGGTACGATCTACGCGGTCGGGAACATGCGGTTCAAGGACCTCTCCACCAGCCGCACCGGGATGATCCCCTCGTTCATCGTCGACAAGTGCACCCGCTGCGGCGAGTGCGATCTCACCTGCCCCGACTACTGCTTCGTCTGGGAACGGGGGAAGGACCCCAAGACCGGCAAGGACGGGATGGTGCTCCTGGGGATCAATTACCAGTACTGCAAGGGATGCCTGCGTTGCACCCACATCTGCAAGTTCGGCGCCCTGGTCCCTGTCAAGGAGGCCGAGCAGGACATGGAAAAAATCACCGTAAAACACAAGTTCCTGAAATAAGAGAGGCAAGGGAGAACCCGATGGCTGAAACGGCGAAAAAGGCGGGTGCGAGGCCGGCGCAGGATGTCGTCGTCCACAGCGGCAACGAGATCGCGGCGGTCGCGGCCAAGCACGTCAACTACCACATCATGGGGTACTACCCCATCACCCCCTCGACCGAGATCGCGGAGACCCTAGACGCGATGAAGGCGGAAGGGGAGCACGACATCCGGATGATCCCCGGCGACGGCGAGCACGGCGCCGCCGGCATCTGCTACGGGGCGACCACGGCGGGCGGGCGCGTCTTCAACGCCACTTCGGCCAACGGGCTCCTGTTCGGCTTCGAGCAGCTCCCCGTACAGTCGGGAACCCGCTTCCCGATGGTGTTCAACATCGTCACCCGGTCGGTGTCGGGGCCGCTGGACATCCGCGGCGACCACAGCGACATCATGCTGGCGATGAACACGGGGTGGATCATCCTGATGGCCTCCGACGTCCAGGCCGTCTACGACATGAACATCATGGCCCCCAAAATCGGCGAGGACATGTCGGTCCGGCTCCCCGTGATGGTGGCGTACGACGGCTTCTTCACCTCCCACCAGAAGCGCCGGGTGGAAATCTTCTCCGACACGAAGGTCGTCCGGGACTTCCTGGGGCCGTTCGTCCCCACGGTGACTTCGGTCGACCCGCGCAAGCCGGTGACCATCGGGCCGTACATGAACGACCCCGACCTCATCAACAACAAGAAGCAGCAGGCCGACGCGATGGTGCGCGCCGACGCGGTCATCAAGAAGGTGTTCGCCGAGTACGCGAAGCTCTCCGGGCGCGACTATCCCGTGGTCGAGCTCTACCGGATGAAGGACGCGGAAGGCGCGCTGTTCATCCTGAACTCCGCCGCCGAAACGGCGAAGGAGGCGGTCGACGCCCTTCGGAAAAAAGGAAAGAAGGTGGGCCTGATCCGGCCCAACGTGATCCGCCCGTTCCCGCTGGCGGAGATCCGCGCGGCGCTGAAAAACGTGAAGGGGCTCGTCGTCGCCGACCGGCAGGACAACTTCGGCGCCTACGGCGGGGCGATGACGATCGAGGTCAAGGCCGCCCTGCAGGGGATCAAGGGAAACGAGACGCAGGTCGCCGGCCGCATCTACGGCATCGGCGGAAAGGAGTTCTTCGTCGAGGACGCCGAGGCGATGCTTGCGGAGGCGCTTGAGATCGCGCGCACGGGCAAGGTCAAGGTGCCCTACGACTACTTCGGCGCCAACCCCGGCGAGAAGGGGTACGAGCCCCCCAAGGCGTTCGACCCGATCACCGAGGAGCAGGCCACCGGGCTGATCCGGATCGAGACCACGCCGGACGGGAAGATGGACGTCAAGGGCCTCAACATGCGTGCCCTCACCGAACGCCCGAAGCGGGTCGGCTCCGGCCACGGCGCCTGCCCGGGTTGCGGGATCTTCGTGAACCTCAACACGTTCCTCAAGGGGATCGAGGGGTTCGTGACCGTCCTGTTCCACACCGGCTGCGGGATGGTGGTCACCACCGGCTACCCCCACACCTCGCACAAGGTCACCTACATCCACAACCTGTTCCAGAACGGCGCCGCGACCCTTTCGGGCGTCGCCGAGATGTTCGAGGAGCGCAAGAAGCGGGGCGAGATCCCGAAGGACGAGAAGATCACCTTCCTCATGGTCACCGGGGACGGAGGGCACGACATCGGTCTGGGACCCTCCGTCGGAGCGGCGATGCGCAACAGCCGGATGATCATCATCGAGTACGACAACCAGGGGTACCAGAACACCGGCTCCCAGCTATCGTTCACGGTGCCCATCGGGCAGTCGACCTCGACCTCCAACTACGGGCCGCACCAGAAGGGGAAGTCCACGCACCACAAGGACACGGCGCAGATCTTCTCCGCGTGCCACCTCCCGTACCTGTTCACCGCGGCGGAGTCCAACCCGCGCGACATGATCCGCAAGGCGGCGAAAGCCCAGAAGTACGCCGAGGAGGGGATGGTGTTCGGCAAGCTCATCTCGATGTGCCCGCTGGCGTGGCGCACCGAGGAGCGTCTCTCCGTGCCGATCATCCAGGCGGCGGTGGACTGCTGCTTCTTCCCGCTCTACGAGGTCGAGCACGGAATCACGACGATCAACTACGACCCGGAGGAGAAGGGAAAGAAGGTGCCGGTGACCGAGTGGATCAAGCAGATGGGGAAGACCAAGCACCTGCTGAAGCCCGACTGCAAGGACGTGCTGGACTCGTTCCAGACCGAGGTGGACCGCCGCTGGCTGCGCCTCAAGGAGATGCACAAGAACCCGTTACTTTAACCCGGGGACGTTCTTAAACTTTTTAAGGCCCGGGGGGAGGGCGTTCCCCCGGGCCTTCGTTTTTTCGCCTGGCCCGCCAGGAGACCCGGGCGCAGGACGAGGACCCGGCCTGGCTGCTTCCCGTTACAGCTCGAACACGCCGGTGATTTCCTGGAACTTTTCCACCATCACCTTGAGCTTGCTGGAGGAGCCCGAGAGTTCCTTCATGTGACCGGCTGTAACACGGACCATCTCGTCGATCTGCCGCATCGCCTGCACCACCTGCTCGTTCGCGCTCG
>CAYILU010000142.1:0-4437 GCA_964364235.1 uncultured bacterium
GGCTTCTCATACTCCACGATGAAGGTCTGCGGGTCGGGATTGTAGGCCCGTCGGACCTGTTTGAAGTCCTCCGCGTAAGCGGTGGGGGTCTTCGGGTCGACCATCTTCCTGTAGGTGAACATCACGTCGTCCGAGGTGAACGGCGCCCCGTCGTGCCACTTGACCCCCTTGCGGAGGCGGAACGTGATCTTCTTCCCGTCGGGCGAAACCTCCCAGGATTCGGCCAGCTCCCCCTCGAGCTTGAGGTTCTTGTCGTAGCGCACCAGGCCGTTGAACACATAGCCGGCGGCGTCGTGGGAGGCGGCGTCGGAGGTAACGGCGGTCAGGAACCCGCTCACGTCCCCGTTGCTCCCGAAGACGATGGCGTCCCCGTATGCGGGCGGCTCCTGCTTCCCGGCGGCCCCCTTCTCCGCGCCGTCTTTTTTCTCCCCGGCACAGCCGGCAAGCAGGACGGCGCCCAGGGCGGCGAGGGTCACGACGGTTACGAAGTCAGGCAGGCGTCTCATTCCACGTCCCTCCGCAGCAGGATCTTCGCCCCGAACACCTCGACCTTCACCAGGGGGGGCGGCCCGGGCATCTCCCGCCCCGGGTAGGAGACGACGACGCGTTTCCCCGCGAAGTCGTATTCCGCCCGCATGAGAAGGCGGCGTAGCGGGTCGGAAAAAAGCCGTTGACGGCGGTTCCCGAACACCCATCCCCCCTCCGGCGTCCTGCCGAGGTCCCCCTCTTCCACCGGGTAGCCCGGGGCCCCGAACAGGATGCGCCCGAGCGAGACCCGCCCTGACGCAAACGGCTTCATGTCCGGCGGGGGAAACTCCCCCGCGGCCTGCCCGCGGGAGACCGTCACCCGTGACCCGTCGTTCGCCAGGAACAGGATGGGCCCGCCAAGCGGGTCGTAGAAGCCGACGGTTTCCTCGGCGGGAGACCGGGAGCTAACACCGGCAACGAAAGGGAGCACGCGCCCCGAAGTCTCAGCGACGCCGGAGTAGGAAGCCACTAATGGAAAGGAGAGCGCGGCGGCGGCCGTGAAGAATTCCCGGGCCCCCCTCGCCTCCTCCCCGGAGATCCGGTGGCGGGCGGGAGCGCACCCCGACACGAGGAGAAGGGCCGACGCGACCCCGCAGACCGACGCCACGACGCGAAACCGTCCGCTCCGCGAAAGGGCCACCCCGGTAAGGACGTCCCCTCTCCTCACTTCGCGGGCGGGCCCTCTTTCTTGACCCGGCTGAGCTTGTCCCGGATCTCCTCCGGCTTTTCGTGCCCCTTCGCGATCGACTTCTCGAAGAAGGCGGCGGCTTCGTCGCTTTTCCCCTGCTCCAGCAGGACGTCCCCGAGATGCTCGAGCACCACGGGATCGTCCGGCACCAGGGTCAGCGCCCGGCGCAGCTGCGACTCGGCGCGCGAGAGGTCCCCCTGCCGGTAATACACCCAGGCCAGGCTGTCGACGAAGTAGCCGTCGTTGGGCCGGACCTCCAGCGCCCGGAGAATCAGCGATTCCGCCTCCTTGAGCTTCATGTTCCGGTCGGCGTACGTGTACCCGAGGTAATTGAGGGCGACGGCGTGCTTCGGTTCGAGCCCGATCGCCTTCTCCATCGACGCGACCAGTTTTTCGAGGTTCCCCATCTTGTCGTAGACCACCCCGAGGGAGAAGTAGGCCATGGCGTTCTTCGGATCCCTGGCGGTCGCCTCCGTGAGGACGCCGATCGCCTCCTCGTGCTTCTTCGCCTCCTCGAGCTGCCCGCCGAGAAAAACCATCAAGTCGACGTCGTCGGGGTACTTGACCCGGAGCTTCCGGGCCACCTCGACCGACTCGTCGAACTTTTTCTGTCGCCCCAGCGTCATGGCCAGGCGCAGCGCGGCCTCCCGGTAGACCGGGGAGGATTCCGGGACCGCGCGGAACTGCTCCTGCGCCTCCGGGATCAGACCCTTCTCCTCGTACGTGGTGCCCAGGAAGAAGCGGACCTGGACGTTCTCCGGCTGCGCGGAGAGGACGAACCGGAACTCGTTGACCGCGTCGTCGTACCGGTCCCGCTCGAGGTAGAGCAGCCCCAGCCGGGTGCGGAACTCGGGGTTGTTGCTGGAGAACTTCTTCAGCTCCTCGTACTGGCCGACGGCCTGGTCGATCTTGTTCTCCATGATAAGGACACGGCCCAGCCGCTCCCGGATGAACGGGTTGTTCGGGGAGAGATCCAGCGCCTTCTTGTACCGCTCCTCCGCATCCGCGTTCCGGCCCATCAACTCCAGTACACCGCCCGAGTCGATGAATGCGCTGTCGAACGACGGCTGCATGGAGAGGGCCTTGTCGAAGTCGGAAAGGGCGGCCGGAAGCTTCTTCTGCGCGGCGAAGAGTCGGCCCCGGTAGTAATAGGCAAGAAACGAGTCCGGGTTCTTCCCGATGAGGGCGGACAGGCGCTCCTCCGCCTTCGCGAAATCCCCCTTCTCGAGGAAGAGCGTGGCGAGGTGGACGTAGACCTCCTCGTTGTCCGGGTCGTCGGTGACCACGCGCGAGTAGAGCTCGATCGCCTTCTCCTTCTCCCCCGACGCGGCCAGGATGCCGGCGAGGAGGTACCGGGAACGCGCGTGCGTGTCGTCGATCGCGAGCGCCTTTTCCAGGGCCACTCTCGCCTCCGCGAGATTCCCCTTCTTCACGAGGACGCTCCCGATTTCATACAGGATGTCCGGCTCGTCCTCCGCGTACCGCAGAGCCTTGCGGTACGACTCGAGGGCGGCGTCGAGATTCCCCTCCCGGTAGGCAAGGTACCCGGAAAGGAACAGGGAGTAGGCCCTCCCCTGCACCCGCATGTTGACCGCCGGGCCGTTCCCGTGGAACGCCAGCGCCTGCCCCGAGAAAAGGAAAAGGGCGACCGCCCCGAGGAGATATTTGGATTTCATCCGCTCCCTCAATGGAAATTCGCGTTAGGTGTATTATACACAAAAATGCACGGGCCACCCGCCCCCGGAGGAAGGGATGCTTTCGGAAATGCGCATAACGCCGGTCCTTTCCGCGCTTCTTTCCCGAGGGGGGGAATACGGCGAGCTGTTTTACGAGGAGGTCCGCACCCTCCTGGTCCTGCTGGAGGACGGGAGGATAGAGCACGTCCTTTCGGGCACCGACTCCGGGATCGGGATCCGCCTCATTTACCGGGGCAAGACGTTCTACGCCTACACGAACGACGTGAGCGGGAGGACCCTCCTCTCACTGGCGGGGGACCTCTCGAGGTACGCGGAAGGGGGCGGCGTCCCCGTCGATCTCCCGGCATCCGTCGCCGCGGCCCGGAGCCCCTCGGTCGTTCGCGTGCCCCCATCTTCGCGCGGCGTCGGAGAAAAGGTGGCGCTTGTCAGCCTGATGGACCGCGTCGCGAGGGGGACGTCGCCGGAGGTCCTGCAGGTACGCGCCTCCTACGGAGAGGCGGAGCGCAGGATCGAGGTGGCGGCGCACCCGGGGGTCTTCGCCTCCGACGCGCAGACGTTCTCGCTCCTGTCCGTGCAGTGCGTCGCCGGGGACGGCAGCGGGCTCGCGGTGGGGTACGAGTCGGGCGGCGGGACGGTCGGCTGGGAGTTCCTTGAGGAATTTTCCCCGGAGACCCTCGCCCGGAAGGCGGCCGGGCGCGCGACCCGGACCCTCTCCGCGCGGCGGATCGAAGGGGGACGGATGCCGGTCATCCTCTCCGCGGAGGCCGGCGGGACGATGGTCCACGAGGCGATCGGCCACGGCCTGGAGGCCGACCTGGCCCGCCAGGGGATGTCGGTCTACAAGGACGCGCTGGGCAGGGAGGTGGCGAACCCCCGTGTATCCATCGTCGACGACGCGACGGTCCCGGGGAAGCGGGGATCCTTCGGCATCGACGACGAGGGGACGCCGGGCGGACGGACGGTCCTGGTGGAAGACGGCGTCCTCAAGGGGTTCCTGCACGACCGGCTCTCCGCCATGAAGGAGGATGCGCGCGCGACCGGCAACGGGCGCCGCGAGTCGTACCGGCACAAGCCGATCCCCCGGATGACCAACACGATAATCCTTCCCGGCTCAACCCCTCCCGCGGAGGTCCTTTCATCCGTCGACCGCGGTCTCCTCGTGCTCAAGATGGGGGGCGGGCAGGTCAACACCGTCACCGGAGACTTCATGTTCGAGGTCGCGGAGGGGTACCGGATCGAGAACGGCCGGCAGGGGGAGCCGGTCCGGGGGGCCACCATCACCGGGAACGGCCCCGAGGCGCTCAAGATGATCGACCGGGTGGGCGGCGACCTGGGCTTCGGCCTGGGGACCTGCGGCAAGGAGGGCCAGGGCGTGCCGGTCGGCGACGCACAGCCCACGCTCCGCATCGGCCCCC
Organism: uncultured bacterium; assembly: GCA_964364235.1. Classification (GTDB taxonomy): domain Bacteria; phylum Desulfobacterota; class Deferrimicrobia; order Deferrimicrobiales; family Deferrimicrobiaceae; genus JAKALO01. The sequence continues at coordinate 4,329 of CAYILU010000142.1, forward strand.
CCTACATCACGGTGGGTTAGTGCAGTGGCCGGGGCGCCGGGCGAGCCTCTTTTCCCGCTGCTTCCCGCTTTTCAATCGGCGCCATTCGTATATACTGTATACGGTTTCC
>CAYILU010000143.1:0-4368 GCA_964364235.1 uncultured bacterium
GGGAGCGGCGGCCTGGAGGGCGTTTTCCGCCGCGCCCGCGAGAGGACGTCCCGGTGGATGGAAAGACATGCCGGCCGGACCGACGGCGCGCTCTACCTCCGTTCGCTGACGACGGGCGAGGTCCCGCCCGCTTCGCACCCGATGGTCGCCTTGCTTAGGAAAACCGGGCTTGCCCACCTGCTGGCCATCTCCGGCATCAACGTCGCGATCTTCTTCGCCGTCCATTCCTTCCTGGCGCGGTGCGGGCTCTGGGCATTCCGAAGGCGGCAGGGGACGCCGGACCTCAACCGGGCCGCGGCGCTACTCTCCATCCCGGTGTGCTGGGCGTACGTGCTCATGGCCGGCGCGCCGGTGCCCGCCGTCCGCTCGGCGGGGATGATCACCCTGGCCGTCATCCTCTGGAACGTCCGCGGGATCCGAAAGGCGGACCTGGCCTGGACGGTACTTTTTTCCCTGACGCTCATCGCTTCTCCCTTCCAGGTATTTTCCCCCTCCTTCCTGCTGTCCTATCTTGCGAGTTTTTTCCTGATCGCGGCCTTTGCCGCCCGGCCGCCGAGGGCCGGGAAGAGCCGGTTCGCGCGCAGGGTGTCGGAGTGGGGGAAAGGCGCGCTGGTCGCCTCCGCGGTCGCCTTCCTCGGGACGTTGCCCGTAAGCGGAGCCTTCTTCGGGCATCTCCCCGCGGGCGCCATCCTCTGGAACCTCGTCTTCGGGCCTGTGCTCGGCACGGCGGGGGTCCTGGGCGCGTTCCTCGCCGCCGTCGGCGGGTCATTCTCATTCGACTTTCTGGGCGTGCCCGTCCGGCTTGCCTCGCAAGGGCTGACGGCGGCCCTTTCCCTCCTTGCGCGACTTTCCGGGGACGGATGGGGATACATTCCTCTTCCCCCTTCGGGCGTGGCCGCTCCGCTTCTCTGCACGGGGGCCGCGGTTTGGGGGGCGGTCGCCCTCCGGCGGCGCGGGAAGGCCCCCTGGCCCGCAGCGCTCACCGCCGCCCTCGCGTTCCTGCTGTGGATTCACCTCCCGTACGCCGCGCTCCCCGACGATCGCCTGACCGTCGCGGCGATCAACGTGGGGAAAGGTGCCGCCCACGTCGTTTCCTTCCCCGGCGGGCGCCACATGGTGATCGATTGCGGCAGCGCGTTGCGAGGAGATGTCGGGAACAACGTCGTGGCCCCCTTTCTGAGGGGCCGGGGGATCCGCCGGGTGGACGTCCTGGTCCTCACCCACCCCCACGAGGACCATTACGGCGGAGCGGAAGTTCTCCTGGAGCAATTCCCGGTCGCCGAGATCTGGATTCCGGCGGGTGTGCCGCCCTCCGCTTTCGGAGAAGCGGTTTCGCGGAGAGCTTCCATCGTGCATCCGAAATACGGCGGGGAGGTTTTCTCCGCCGGAGGCGCCCAGGTTATCGTGCGCGGAGTCGGCGCATCCGGCGAGGCCGCCGGCGCGAACGAGCGCAGTCTCCTCCTCGAGGCACGGTACGGCTCCCTTTCCGTATGGTTCCCCGGGGACGTGGAAAAGGGTCCGGCGGCGTGGGGAAGAGCGACCGGGAAGGGCGAGGGGAACAGGATTCTCTTCCTTCCGCATCACGGTTCTCAGGGCGCCGACCCGGCTTCCTGGGTGCGCGCCGCCAGGCCGTTCGCCGTTGTTTCCCAAAATAGAAATTGTTTCCTCGAAAAAAATCTGTTACCTTCGTTTGAGTCTTTTCTCTTGGAAAACGGTATGTTTGCTATACGGTCGGACGGGGATGCAGTATCCTGCAAACAGGAGGGCGGATTCCGGGTTTGGAAACTTTTCTGGCGTCTTCCTTGATGCTCGAATGGAATAGTTTACCCAAGGATTCTGCCCGGTTACGGAAATGTCGAAGCAACGGGTACTGATCCTCTCCCCCGATCCCGGGGGTATCGTCTCGAAAGTGAAGCAGTCCGCAGTCGCGGACGTTCACCTCGCGGTACTTTCCGACTGGGGCAGCGGCGCCGCTGTCCTCGCCAAGGAAAATTTCTCGGTCATCGTCGCGCGGAAGTTTTCCAAGCGGCAGAGCGCGGAAGAGTTCGTCCGCGGCATCCTGCACCTCGCGCCGAAGACCCCCCTGATCCTCATCCTGCCCAAGAAAGGCGGGCCTTCCGTCCTGGGAGGGATGCGGGGTGGCGCCTCGGAGATCCTCTTCGAGGAAAACCTGGACGGGGAGCTGATCCCCACCCTGGAGAAGTACCTTTTCATGGGGTACGGTCTCCTCCGGAAGATGTCCCTGGACGATCTTTTCGACTACTGCTTCCCGGTCATCACAACCACCGACATGGACCTCCTGTCCCTGACCGTCATCGAGATGTTCAAGGAGTCGCTTGGGGCCACCTTCGGCATCCTCTTCCGCGAGCAGGAAGGGAGAGGGCCGGGATATTCCATCGTCGCGACGACGGGCTTCGCCGACGACTCCCTCGCGGGGATCTTCCTCCTGCGCTTCGGCGCCAGCCTGGTCGGCAGCAGCGGGCCGATCCCGGTGGTCCTGCCCGCCGAGAAGGTGGCGAGCCTCCGTCCGGAAGACGAGGCGATGCTGGGCGAGAACCGCACCTTCTTCGCGATCCGGTTCGACCTTTCCCCCGCCTCCCGGATGTTCGCGGTGCTGATCATGCGGGGAACTCCCGGCGTCGACGTCCTCGAAAGCCCGTTCCTCAACTTCTTCTACCGGCAGGCCCGGTTCGCGCTGCTGAACGCCGAGCGCGGCATCCAGACGCAGAACCTCATCTACATCGACGACCTCACCAAGCTGTACAACAGCCGCTACCTGAACGTCGTCATCGACCGGGAGCTGAAGCGCTCCGAGCGATATCGGAACTTCTTTTCGGTCCTCTTCATGGACGTCGATTTCTTCAAGCGGGTGAACGACTCCCACGGCCACCTGGTGGGCAGCCGGATGCTGGTCGAGGTGGGGGACGTTCTCCGCACCTGCGTCCGCGAGACGGACACGGTGGTCCGCTACGGGGGGGACGAGTTCGTCGTCGTTCTCGTCGAGACGAACGCCCAAGAGGCGCTGCACGTCGCGGAGCGGATGCGCAAGATGATCGAGGGGAAAACGTTCGGGCAGGATTTCGGACTCTTCCTCCGCCTCACCATCTCCATCGGGATCGCGGCGTTCCCCGAGCACGCGTCCACCAAGCAGAACCTGCTCAACATGGCCGACCAGGCGATGTACAGGGGCAAGGATTCCACCCGGAACGTCGTCTACCTCGCGAATCCGCAAAACGTGCCATGACCATCGGCTCCGTCAGGGGGATGAAGGACCTCCTTCCCCCCGAATCGGCAAAGTGGGCCGCGCTGGAATCCGCCTACCTCGCGTACGCGGCGCGGTTCGGCTACCGCGAGATCCGGACCCCCATCCTGGAAAAGACCGAGCTGTTCGCGCGTGCGGTCGGGGAGACCACCGACATCGTCGAAAAGGAGATGTACTCCTTCACGGACCGTTCGGGGGAAAACCTCACGATGCGCCCGGAGGGGACCGCTCCCGTGGTCCGCGCGCTCCTCGCGAACCGGAAAACGTTCGACGAGTGGCCGACCCGGCTGTGCTACTCGGGGCCGATGTTCCGTCACGAGCGGCCGCAGAAGGGGCGGCTGCGCCAGTTCCACCAGCTGGGCGCCGAGTTGTTCGGCACCGACTCGCCGTATGCCGATGCGGAAATATTGGCCTTCCTTCACGGGTTCCTGCGGGAGGTCGGCCTCTCCGGCGTTTCCCTGGAGATCAACTCCCTCGGGGACCCGGCCTGCCGCCCCCTTTATCACCGGAAACTGTCCGATTTTCTGGCGTCCCGCGAGGATCGCCTGTGCGACGACTGCCGCCGCCGCCGGTCGCAGAATCCGCTGCGCGTGCTGGACTGCAAGTCGGAGCGGTGCGTGCAGGCCACCGCCGACGCGCCTTCGGTCCTGTCCGCGCTCTGCGACGCGTGCGGGGCGCACTTCGGGACGGTCGAGGCGGCCCTTCACGCCCTCGGGATCCCGTTTTCCCGCAACCCGCGGATGGTCCGGGGGCTTGACTATTACCGCCGGACCACCTTCGAGTTCGTCATCCCCGGGATGGGGGCGCAGAACACGGTGGCCGCGGGCGGGAGATACGACGGGCTCGCGGAGATGGTCGGGGGAAAGGAGCGCGTTCCCGCCATCGGGTTCGCCATCGGCGTCGAGCGCCTCCTCCTCCTGCTGGGGGAATCCGGGAAAGCCGGGGCCGCCGCGGACGTTTTCCTCGTCACGTCCGGGGAGCGCTTCCTCGACGAGGCGTTCCGGTGGAAGATGGACCTGATCGGAAAGGGCGTTCGTGCGGATATGGATTACGAGGGCCGTAGCGTCAAGGCGCAGTTCCGGCGGGCGGACCGATCGGGAGCGGGA
>CAYILU010000144.1:0-4343 GCA_964364235.1 uncultured bacterium
AGTTCGCGGACGTTGCCCGGCCAGTCGCAGGCCTGGAGGGCGGCTATGCTTGCGGGGCTCAAGGCGGACACGTTCTTCCCGCACTTGCGCGCGAAACGCCACAGGAAGATCTCCCCTAAGACGGGGATGTCCTCCTTTCGTTCGCGCAACGGCGGGACGCGCAAGGGGTAGACGTTCAGCCGGAAGAAGAGGTCCTTCCGGAAGCGGCCGGCGGCGACCTCCTCCTCGAGGGACTTGTTCGTGGCGGCGATGATGCGGACGTCCACGTCGATCTGGCGGCTCCCCCCGATCCTCATGAACTTCTTCTCCTGGATGGCGTAGAGCAGCTTCGGCTGCAGCGTCAGGGGGACCTCCCCGATCTCGTCGAGGAACAGGGTCCCGCCGTCCGCCAGGTGGAACAGCCCCTTGCGGTCGCTCGCCGCGCCGGTGAAGGAACCCTTTGCGAACCCGAACAGCTCGGACTCGAAGAGGGTCTCGGGAATCGCGGCGCAGTTGATCTCGATGAGGGGGCCGTTCCTTCGAGGCCCGCCGTAGTGGATCCCGCGCGCGATCAGCTGTTTCCCCGTGCCGGTCTCCCCGGTCAGGAGCACCGTCGTGTCGAGCGCCAGGACGCTCTCCACGTCCTCCTGGAGGCGCCGCATCGCCGGGCTCTCGCAGACGACCGTCTTCCGGAACCCGAAAGCCTCCTGGTTCTTGGCGACCCGGTACTTGTCCGCCACCCGAAGGTCCTGGATCTCCAGCGCCCGGCGGACCAGGAGGAGCATCTCGTCCGGCTCGAAGGGCTTGAGGATGTAGTCCTGCGCCCCCGCCTTCATCGCGTCCACGGCGGTGCGCACGCTGCCGTAGGCCGTCATCAGGATCACGGGCAGGTCGGGAAACTCCTCGTGGAGGGAGCGCGTGAAGGCGATCCCGTCGGCCCCCGGCATGCGGACGTCGCTGACCACGAGGTCGAACTCGTCCCTTCGGATCTTTTCCCGGGCCTCGGGCGCCGACGAGGCCGTATCGACGAGGAAGCCCGCCGACAGGATCGTCTTCGCAAGGGGCTTGAGGAAGATCTCCTCGTCGTCGACCAGGAGGATCTTTCGCTTCACCGCCCGCCCCCCGCCGCGCCGAAGGGGAACCGCGGCAGACGGACCGAAACGACCGTCCCCTTCCCCGACTCCGACACCATCCGCACGTCCCCCCCGTGCAGCTCGACCAGCCGCTTCACGATGGGCATCCCCAGTCCCGTCCCCTGCGCCTTCGTCGTGTAAAAGGGCTGGAAGACCTTGCCGAGATCCTCGGGCGGCATTCCCTCCCCGTTGTCCTCCACCGCGAGGATGACGAACCCGTCCTCCCCGGAAAGACGGATGTCCACCCGTCCCGCGCCCGGGGGCGCCGCCTCGACGGCGTTCTTGATGATGTTGGCGACCACCTGCTTGATGCGGATCCCGTCGACCGTCGCGCTCAAGGTCCCCCCCGTTTCCGTCACCGTCACCGCCACCCCCTTCTTCCCGCACTCCTCGTCGAGGTCGAACACCGCGGAGCGGACGATCTTCGGGATGTCGTACTCGTCCAGCTGGAGGGCGATCTCACGAGTATAGTCCAGAAGCTCGTTGACGATCACCTCCATCGACCCCACGGCGTCCCGGATGTGCTCCACGACCTCGCGCTCCTCCGCCCCGTGCAGGTCGTCCGGCAGCAGGCGCAGGCTCATCCTGATGGACCCGAGCGGGTTCCGGATCTCGTGCGCCACGCCCGCCGCCATCTGCCCGAGCGAGGCCAGCTTCTCGCTCTGGATCATCTTGTTCTGCATCTCCTTGATCTCCGTAAGGTCCTTGAAGGAGGAGACGAAGCCGATCGGCTTCCCCCGGGCGTCGATGATCCGGGCGGTGGACAGGAGGGCGTCCGCGTTCGCGCCGCCCTTCCTCACGATCTCCACCTCGCCGCGCCAGTGGCCCGTCCGGTAGGTCGAGCGGGCGATGATCCTCCGCTTCTCGCGGTACTCGGTGTCCCGGATCAGGAGGTTGAAGTCCTGCCCGATCATCTCCTCCTCCGTCCGCTGGAAGAGGCGGCAGGCCCCCTCGTTGACGTTGATGATCCTGCCGTCGAGGTCGAGCGACACGATGCCGTCGTCGATGCTCCGGACGACGCTCGCCAGGAACCTCTCCTTCGCCCGGATCTCCCCCTCCTTGTGGCTCACCTCCTCCCTCGTGGTCGCCAGGTCCTTTTCCATCTCCCGGTAGGACTCCACCAGGGTCCGGGCGTCCGCGAGGGAGAGGGGAAGCATGTTTCTCAGGATGTTCCGCGCGGCGATGACGCCGATGGAGCCGGTGAGGATCCTCTCGATCCTTTGGGGGAGGTCCATCTGCCGGATCACCGCCTCCCGGGTTTCCCCCCGCGTCTTGATCTCCCGGATCTCCCGGACCACCTCCTGGATCTCCTGGTCCTTCTCGTGGCCCGCGTACCTCGTGACCACCTCCTCGACGTCCTCCAGGGAGAGGTAGTGCGCGCCTTGTTGGGATCCGGAAAGGGGGACCGCCGCCTGGACCGGGGACCGCCCTTGCATCGCATCCACGAAATTCCCGGACCGGAGAGCATCTTCACGCGTGGGGGCCGAGAGGTAGGACCCCATGACGAATCCGAAGCAGTTCAGGAAGAGGCTGCAGAAAACCGCGTTCGCCACGGGGTCCACGGACCCGACGCCAAGCAGCCGTGTGGGGATGAGCGCGGAAATCCCGAAAGGGCCGGAGGCGAGGATGCCGCCCCCCGGGAAGCCCGCCTTGACCATCGCGGGGAGGACGAGGGTGTAGAACCAGGCGGCAAACCCCGCGCAGATCCCCAGCATGGCGCCCCGGGCGCTCGCGCGCTTCCAGTAGAGGCCGCCGAAGACCGCCGGGCCGAACTGCGCCACCGCCACGAACGAGATGATCCCGATCTCCATGAGGACCATGTTGCGCGACATCAGCTTGGCGTAGAGGTAGCCCAGCACCAGAACGACGAGCATCGAGGCGCGGGCTGCCGCCAGCATGTAGGCGTAGGCGTGGAACCCTTTCCGCAGGCGGAGGATCGCCGGGATCACGAGGTTGTTCGCCACCATCTTCCCCAGCGCGACGGAGGAGACCACGACCATCGCCGTTGCGGCCGAAAATCCCCCCAGGAAAACGGCGAGGCTCAACATCTTCCTGCCCGCGAGCATCGGGATGGACAGGATGTACTTGTCCCCCGCCGATGGAGGCAGACCGAGGAGAAGGCCGCCGAAGGCGATCGGGATGACGAACAGGTTGATGGCCAGCAGATAGAGGGGGAACATCCACATCGCCGTCTTGATGTGCTTCTCGTCGCCGTTCTGCACAACGAAGATGTGGAACTGGCGCGGGAGCAGGATCACGTCGATCACGGCGATTACCATGTAGGCGACCCATCGGGAATATCCGTTCCCCGGGGAATCCTTGAGCGTGGCCAGCTTCCGCCACTCGGGGTGGGAAAGGACCCGGGAGTAGATGTCCCCCATCCCGTCGAAGACGCCGTAGCAGACGAACAGCCCCGCCCCGATGAAGATCAGGACCTTGACCACGGATTCCACCGCGACGGCCGTGAGCAGCCCCCCCTGGGGCTTGGTGAAGTCCAGGTAGCGCCCCCCGAAGACGAGGGCGAACGCGCCCAGGAAGAGGGAGACCAGGAGCATCGGCTCCGCGAAGGCGAACCGCCCGGCGACGGGGCCCGCGATGAGGTCGAACGAAATCGACACCGCCCGGAGCTGGAGAGAGATGTACGGCACGCTCCCGACGACGAGGAGCACCGTCGACGCCGGGCCGATCCACGAGTAGCCGCCGTACCGTGAGCTCAGAAAATCCGGGACGGAGGTGATGTTGTGCGCGCGGCAGACCCGGACCAGCTTCCGGAGGAAGAACCACCAGCCGAGGGCGAAGATCGACGGGCCGACGAAGAGGCCGAGGAAGGACGCCCCGAACGTAGCGGCGTTCCCGATGCAGCCGTAAAACGTCCAGGAGGTGCAGTAGACGCCGGCGGCGAAGACGTAGATGTACCGGTCCAGGCCGCGGGCCCGGATGGCGTCGAACCTGCGCTCCCCCACGTAGCCGATCCCGAAGAGCAGGAGCAGGTAGGCCGTGATCAGCGCGAGAACGGCGGGGGCGGAGAATAGCGGGGCGGGCATCCGTTCAGTCTTCCATCTTCCGGCTGATGAGGGCGAGGGCCGCCACCAGGACCGCCCACCCGAGGAAGAGGCAGAAGAGGAGCGAGGGGATCCCCAGGACGGAGACCGCCCGATCCACCGCGCCGACGAACGGCCAGCAGAACACGCAAAGAAAAAAGAACCAGAGCGCCTTAGCCGTCCCCTCCCC
>CAYILU010000145.1:0-4339 GCA_964364235.1 uncultured bacterium
GGCCATCGCGGCGCCAACGCGACCGGAGACCATGAGCCCCGCGAACACCGGCCCCAGCTCTCGCGTGATGGAGAGGGCGACCACGGAGCCCACCAGGCTCGTAGCCTGGAACCTCTGGAATCCCGACCAGCTCTGGAGGGCGATGACCATGCCGGTGAACGTCGCCGTGACCAGGACGACGGGCATCGAGCGGACCCCCACCTCCTCCATCTGCTTCACGATGTTCCGGATCTCGTAGGGGGGTCGAAACATCCAGGAGACGCATTGCAGGAAGAGGACGAAGACGTTCCCGAGGTCCTCCATCATCCGGTACACCCGGGCGCCGAATCTCTCGAGGACCGCCACGAGCCTGTTGCCCCCCCCCTTCTCAGCCAACGACGCGCCTCGGTATCCGACGCCCGACCTGGGTGAGTATTTCGTAGGGTATGGTCCCGGAGAGCCGGGCCAGGTCGTCGGCCGTTCTCGCGCCGTCACCCATCACCACGACGTCCGTCCCCGGGGAGACGCCCGGGATCCCCGTCACGTCAAGCATCGTGTGATCCATGCACACCCTCCCGGCGACCGGGGCCTCCCGCCCCAGGACCACCATCGAAGCCGTATCGGAGAAGGCGCGCCGGTAGCCGTCCGCGTATCCCAGCGGGACGACCGCTATCATCCTCGGCTCGGCGCGGCGATACCCCCTCCCGTAGCTCACGGGATGGCCCGCGGGCAGTTCCTTGAGCGACACGATCTTGGTGACCAGCCGCATCACGGGGCGCAGGCCCAGCTCTCCCCCCATGCCGGCCGCCGGGAGGCTCCCGTACAAGGCGATCCCGGGGCGGACCATGTCGAAGGCGAATTCGCGGAATGCGAGGATGCCGGCGCTGTTCAGGGCGTGCACCATGACGTCCATGCCGAACGCCTCCCGCATCGGCGCGATCCCCTCCGAAAACACGGCGAGCTGCCTCAAGGTAAACTCCCGGTCCGCCGGCTCCATGCCGTCCGCGGAGGAGAGGTGGGTCATCCAGCCCTCGACGCGCAGCTCCTTGCGCGACTTCACGGCCTCGACGATTCTCTCCCCGTCTCCCGGGAGAAACCCCAGGCGCCCCATCCCCGTGTCGACCTTCAGGTGGACCGGGAAGGGCCTCCCCCGCCGGGCCGCCGCCTGGGCAAGATACGGAATCTGACCCGGGTCGAAGAGGGCGGACGAGAGGCCGTTCGAGAGCGCCTCGTCCGCCTGCGGCTCGTCCACGCCTCCCAGCACGACGACCGGCGCGCGGAGGCCCGCCTGGCGAAGCTCCACCCCCTCCTCCACGGTGGCGACGCCGAACATCCTGGCCCCCTCCTCCGCGAGCGCCCCGGAGACGTGCACCGCCCCGTGGCCATAGGCGTTCGCCTTAACAACGGCGAAGATGGCGGCCGAGCGGGGAAGGAGGGAGCGGAGGGTCCGGTAATTGTGCCGAAGCGCAGAGAGGTTGATTTCCGCCACCGTCGGCCTTGCCAACAGGTACTCCTCCCGCGATGAGATAAATCGTGTTCGAAAAAGTTTACCCCACCCCCCCTCCCAAGTAAAGGCGGGCGCGGTTTCCCCGAAGGTGGTTCCCCGAGGGTGGTTTGACAACGGTTCCGGCGCTGGCGTATCATGGAAAAACATAACCGCCAGGGGTGCTATTCGCTGAGAGCCCGCGGGATCCTTTCCGCCCCGGGCAACCCGTTGAACCTGATCCGGGTAATGCCGGCGCAGGGAGCGTGGTCTTTCACGAACCGTACCTTTTGGGGTGCGGTTTTTCCTTTTCATGGGGGTTGCTCTTCCCGATGATTCCGCAGAACGACATTCGGCAGGCCGCCACCCTGCCCGTTTCGGCCGGTGAGGTCGCGCAAATGCTCTCCGTGGCGAGGCCGCTTCGCCGGAGGGAGGCGTTCGCGCTCCTCAAATCCCTGTCTCCCCGGCGCAGGCTGCTCCCCTTCGAGGCGGCCTGCCTTCTCGCAACCGACGACCCGATGGTATGGGAGGCGGCCGCGAACGTGGCCCGCGCGGTCCGCGATGAGGTGTTCGGGCGCCGGATCGTCCTTTTCGCCCCCCTCTACCTCTCGAACGAGTGCGGCAACAACTGCCTCTACTGCGGCTTCCGGCGGGAGAACCGGGAGGCCCGGCGGATCACGCTCTCTCCGGAAGCGGCGGCGGCCGAGGCGCGCTTCCTGGAAAGGAAGGGGTTCAACCGGCTGCTGCTGGTTTGCGGAGAACACCCGGCCCGGACCCAGCCCTCCTACATCGCGGACGTTCTCCGTGCGATCTACCGGGGGACCGGGATGCGGATCCTCCACGTGAACGCCGCCCCCATGCCGGTCGACGGGCTCCGTGCGCTCAAGGAGGCGGGCGCGGGGGTCTACCAGGTGTTCCAGGAGACGTACCACCCCGAGACCTACGCGGCGATGCATCCCTCCGGGGCGAAGGCCGACTACGCCTGGCGGCTGACCTGCATGGACAGGGCGGCCGAGGCGGGGTTCGGCGACGTAGGGATCGGGGCGCTCCTGGGCCTTTACGACTACCGGTTCGAGGTCCTCTCGGTCCTCCGCCACGCCGAGCACCTCCTCGACACGTTCGGGGCCTTTCCGCACACCATTTCGGTTCCGCGGTTCAAGAAGGCGTTCGGCTCTCCGCTCTCCGCCGCCCCGCACCCGGTGTCCGATGCCGAGTTCGAGAGGATCGTCATCGTGTACCGCCTCGCGATCCCCTCCGCGGGGGTGGTCGTCACGACGCGGGAGCCCGCGGCGCTGCGCGAGCGGGTCCTGGACATCGGGGCGTCGCAGATCAGCGCGGGGTCGAAGACCGACCCCGGTGGGTACGCGGAGGCGGTCCGCCGGCACGAGGCCGAGCAGTTCGAGGTGGACGACACGCGGCCGATGGAGGAGATCGTCCGGATGGTGCTCGCGAGGGGATACCTCCCCTCCCTCTGCACCAGCTGCTACCGCCGGCGCCGCACCGGGGACACCTTCATGGAGATGGCGCTGGACGGGCACATCCGGGATTTCTGCCTTCCCAACGCGCTCCTTTCGCTTGCGGAGTTCGCGGTCTCGACCGGGGACGCGGGGCTGCGGGAGGAGTGCCTCGCCGCGGTGCGGGACGGCAGAAAGGAGATGGAAGGGTCACCGCTCATGCCGGAGTTCGACCGCAAGCTCGCGCCGGCGATCGACGGCGGAAGGGACCTTCACTTCTAAAGAGGCCGCATGGAGATCGTCGTCAACGGTGAACAAAGGACGGTCGTGGAGGGCGCGACGATCCTGTCGCTGCTGCGGGATCTTTCCCTGCCCGAAACCCGGGTGGCGGTGGAGCGGAACCGGTCCCTCGTCCGGAAGGCCGACTTCGCCGGCACGGGGCTCTCGCAGGACGACCGGATCGAGATCGTGACATTCGTGGGAGGGGGATAGCGATGGAGACACCGCTTTCGATCGCCGGCAAGACGTTCCGGTCCCGGCTGCTCGTGGGGACGGGGAAATACCCGGACTACCCGACGATGGTCAAGGCGCTCGAGGAATCGGGGGCCGAAATCGTGACGGTGGCCGTGCGGAGGGTCAATCTCGACCGGAGCAGGGAATCGCTCCTCGACCACATCGACCCGAAGAGGTACACGCTCCTGCCGAACACGGCGGCCTGCTTCACGGCGGACGACGCGGTCCGGACCTGCCTCCTCGCGCGGGAGGCGGGGATGTCCAGCATGGTCAAGCTCGAGGTGATCGGGGACGAGAAGACCCTTTTCCCCGACACGGAGGGGCTCCTCGCGGCGGCAAGAACGCTCGTCAAGGAAGGGTTCGTCGTCCTCCCCTACACCAACGACGACCCGATCATGGCGAAGAAGCTCGAGGACGCCGGGTGCGCGGCGGTCATGCCCCTGGCGGCCCCCATCGGTTCGGGGCTCGGGATCCGCAACCCCTTCAACATCCGGATCATCATCGAGAGCGTCAAGGTTCCGGTGATCGTCGACGCCGGGGTGGGGACCGCCTCCGACGCCGCCGTGGCGATGGAGCTCGGCTGCGACGGAGTTTTAATGAATACCGGGATCGCCGGCGCGAAGGACCCCGTGCTCATGGCCGGTGCCATGCGGGAGGCGATCTCGGCGGGTCGCAAGGCGTTCCTGGCGGGACGGATCCCGAAAAAGCTCTACGCCACGGCCTCGTCGCCGCTGGACGGGACGTTCTTTTAACGGGGCTCCCTTGAAGGTCGACTTCCGCGTCTATCTCATCACCGACCGGAAGCAGGCGCCGGGGGGGGACATCCTGGGGGCCGTCGCCAGGGCGCTGGACGGGGGCGTACGCGCGGTCCAGCTTCGCGAGAAGGATCTTGCGGGCAGGAACCTGTTTC
>CAYILU010000146.1:0-3052 GCA_964364235.1 uncultured bacterium
GCTCCGTCATCTTTTTCGGGTCGTAGATGTTTCGCCCGTCGAAGATGACCGGCTGCCGCATCAGGTTCTTCATCAGCCCGAAGTCGGGCTTCCGGAACTCGTTCCACTCGGTCACGACGATGAGCGCGTCGGCCCCCTGGAGCGCCCCGTAGGAGGACTCGGCGTATTCGAGCCGGTCCCCGTACCGCTGCCTCGCCCCCCGCATCGCCTCGGGGTCGAACACGACGACGGACGCCTTCGCCTTCAGCAGCTCGTCGAGGATGTGGTAGACCGGAGCCTCCCGCGTGTCGTCGGTGTTCGGCTTGAACGCGACCCCCCAGACCGCCACACGCAGCCCCTCGAGCTTTCCCTTGAAGTGTTTCTCCACCTTGCGGTAGAACCTTTTGCGCTGCTCCTGGTTGATCTCCTCCACCGACTGGAGGATGGAGAGCGGCGCCCCGACGTCCTGCGCGGTCCTCAGGAGGGCTTTCACGTCCTTGGGCAGGCACGACCCGCCATACCCGAGGCCGGGGAACAGGAACTTGTGCCCGATGCGCGAATCGGAGCCGATCCCCTGCCGGACCTTGTCGATGTCCGCCCCCACCGCCTCGCAGAAGTTGGCCAGGTCGTTCATGTAGGAGATCTTCATCGCCAGGAACGCGTTTCCCGCGTACTTGGTCACCTCGGCGCTCTTCTCGTCCATCACGATGACCGGGTTCCCCGCGGGGATGAACGGCTCGTACAGATCCTGCAGGATGGCGACCGCCCGCTCGCTGCCGCTGCCGATCACCACGCGCTCGGGGCGCAGGAAATCCTCGACCGCGTACCCCTCCCGGAGGAACTCCGGGTTGGCGACGACATCGAACTCGAACCGGGAATCCATGTGCTTCCGGATCGCGGCGTCCACCTTCCCGCTCGTCCCCACCGGCACGGTGCTCTTGTCGACGATCACCTTGTAGCCGGCCCCGGGGCTGCGCGCGAGGATCTTCCCGATCTCGTCCGCCACGTGGAGGATATATTTCAGGTCCGCGGAGCCGTCCTCCCCCGGCGGGGTCGGCAGGCACAGGAACACCACCTGCGACCGGAGCACCGCCGCCTCCAGGTCCCCAGAGAACAGGATCCGCCCTTTCTTGAGGTTGCGCTGGAAGATCTCGTCCAGGCCCGGCTCGTAGATCGTCACCTGGCCCGACGTCAGCATCTCCACGATATTCGGATTATTGTCGACGCAGTGGACCTCGTTCCCCCGCTCCGCGAGGCAAACTCCCGTCACCAGCCCCACGTATCCGGTCCCGACGATCGCGACGTTCATCTTTACGTCTCCTGGCCCATAAGGTCGTAAACCTTATAACGATACATGAATCCCGCCAGCCTGTGAATACCGTCACGGACACCGCCTCCCCTTGTGGTTTAATATTCAGGCACGTGGCATCCACTGGGGGGACGTACGGGGTGGGACGTTTCGTCAAGGAATGGGCGGGCGCACTCGTCTTCCTGCTGATCACGGTTTCCGGCGGCAACGCGGCGCATGCGCAGGAATTCAACGCGACCGTGCTCGGTGCGGTCGCAAGGCCGGGAGCGTACGCGTTTCAGAAAGGGGACCGGCTCTCCTCCCTCATCGAGCGGGCCGGCGGCTACGCGGACAACGCCTTCCTGCGCGGGGCGGCGCTCACCCGCGACTCCGCGCGGGCCCGGAACCGGAAAGCCCTCGATAACGCGATCTCCCTGTTGGAGGAGCGCGCCTTCGCCGCTCCGGGGGACGAGGATCGAATGCGCGAGTTCTTCGATGGGCTGAAGAAACTCCCGCCCGTGACGCGGCTCCCCATCCGGCTTGCCCACCCCCGGCTGCTGAAAGGGACCGAAGACGACCTCCCCCTGGAGGACGGCGACTCGCTCACGATTCCCCCGTGGACCGACAAGATCACCGTCACCGGCGCGGTCAAGAACGGCGGCTCGCGCATCGAACTCCCGTTCGGCGCGAAAACCCGCCTCGAGGATTACCTGCGGATGGCCGGCGGCCTCACCGGGGACGCGGACCCGGATCACGCCTACCTCATCAAGGCGGACGGGACGGCAGCCCCGCTTGCGCGCGGCCTGGTCCGGTGGAGCCCGGAGCGGTCCCGCTGGGAGATCCCCGCGCTCGTCGAAGGCGGACCCTCGATCGAGCCTGGGGACACGATCGTCGTTCCGGGGAAGCCCGCCCGCTCCTCCCGGGCGCGCGGCATCCGGGACCTTCCGCGCCTGCTGATGGAGATCCACGCCCTGACCGGCGTCCGGGCCGACCCGCCGTGACCGGAAACGGGGAAAAGAAAACACCGGGAGGCGCGGGGCGAAAATCGTCCGGATCCGGGAGCAAAAAACCGCGATCGCGGACACACGCCTTTTCCCTGATTGCGCTCCTCCTCATCCTGCAGCCATTTGCGACCCCGCGGCCCGCCGGCGCCGGCGACGAGCCGTTCACCTTCCCGTCCAACATCGGACTCACCGGGCTCCTCGAGACCCCGACGGCGAGAGTGATGAAGGAGAACCGCTACCGGCTGGGCGTCTCGCAGGCGCGGCCCTACCGGACTTACTTCGGGACCGTCGGCCTGTTCGAGCGGCTGGAGGTCAACGTGAGGATCACGGAGATACTCGGGGTTCCCGCGTTCACGCAGATCTCCTCCGCATACGGCAACGACAAGGACAAAGCCGTCGACGTCAAACTCCAGCTCCTTCCCGAGGGGAAATATACCCCCGCAATAGCGCTCGCGATCCTGGACCCGCACGGGACGAGACTGTTTCCGTCGCAGGCCATCGTCGCCAGCAAGCAGATCTACCCGTTCGACTTCACCGTGGGCTTCGGGAACGGCCGGCTCGGCAAGAGGTCGCTGCCAAGCCAGGGGGAGGGCTTCGGGCTGGAGCTGTTCGAAAATCCGCGCGGCTGGTGGCGCGACGCGCAGGTCTTCGGCGGGGTCCAGTTCGCCCTTTCCGACCGGTTCGCGCTGGTCGCCGAGTACAGCCCCATCCGGTACGAGCGGCAGACCAACGACCCGGCGCAAAAAAAATATTTCCCCGGCCCCGTCCCTTCCCGGATCAA
>CAYILU010000146.1:3152-4321 GCA_964364235.1 uncultured bacterium
CCGAAACGGTTCCGGGAGCTGTCCACGCACCGGGCCGACGCAGACCCGGCGCGCGTCACGGAGACCGCGCACCGCAAATGGCTCTCCATCGGCGCCCGGCCCACCTTCGAAACGTTCCTGAACGACCCCTCCGGCTTCTTCAAGTACCGGCTCGGGCTCTCCGCATGGCTCAACACGTACCCCTGGTCGGGCGGCACCGCCGTCCTGGGGCTGGAGGGCTACCCGGTCAACAACGTCTCCACCTCCAACGCTCCCCTCTCGATCCCGGTTCGCAGCGACATCGCGGAGTACAAGAAGGAGAGGATCGCCCTGGGGCGGCTTATGGCGGAGCAGGTCGTCAAGACCCGGGACCCGCTGTTCGCAAGGGTCGCCGCGGGACTCCTGGAGGTCGAGTACGCGGGCGTCGACGGCGAGGTCGCGATGCCCCTTTTCAACGGGAGGATCCTCGCGGGCGCAGGCGGTAGCGCGGTCCGAAAACGACAGCCGGACGACCCGTTCCGGCTCAAGGGGGACGACACCTTCCACACCGCGTTTCTCAACGGCCGCCTCAACCTGCCGGAGTTCGACGTCCACGTGGATGTCAAAGGTGGCCGCTTCCTTGCGGGCGACAAGGGGGCCCGCGTCTCCGTGTCGAAATCCATCAACGGCGTGGTCCTCTCCGCATGGTACAGCTTCACGGGGACGTCCATGTTCCAGGACTCCTTCAACCGCGGGTACCACGACAAGGGGATCTCCGTGGACATCCCCATCCGCCTGTTCACGGGGCACGACTCGCAGAGCACCTACCGTTACGCGCTGTCGCCGTGGACCCGCGACGTGGCCCAGGACGTGGACCACTACCGGACGCTGTTCGACATCATCGGCCGGAACGTCGGGGTCAACCTTGACAGGGACGCGGAAAACCTGTATAGGTCGAAGAGGTAAGATGCGAACTTTCAAGGAGATTTTTAGAGAGACAGGGGGGGTGTAATTTGAGGCGGATCCTTTCCGTGGGGCTGATCGCGTTTTTCCTGATCACCGCGCAAGGAGCGGCGATGACCGCATTTGCCGCCGACTGGGAACTTTGGCCTCGGGGAAGAGGGAAGGCCGCACCTGAGGGAACCCCGGCCCCCCAGCAGAAAGAGGAAGAAGCGAAGAAACCCGCCGCGGTCCCCCCGGTCGAGAGCTCC
>CAYILU010000147.1:0-4315 GCA_964364235.1 uncultured bacterium
GCCGTGGGCGTCGCGATCGTGGACGACGACCGGCAGGCCCCGTCGGCGCGCCAGACGGATCTGCTCGCGGAAGGCGGCCCGTTGGGCGTCGCGGGGGGAGCGATCGCGGAAGAAATCGAGTCCCGTCTCACCGATCGCCACCACCTTGTCGCAGCGGGAGAGCCTGTCGAGCTGCACAAGGACGTCCTCCGAACAACGGGAGGCGTCGTGGGGGTGGAGCCCCACGGCCGCGTACACACCCGCGTGACGGTGGGCGATCGCGATCGCCTTCTCCGCGCTCTGCGGGTCGATGCCGATCGTGACGATGCGGGTCACCCCAGCCTCGCGGGCGCGGCGGACGACGTCGTCCTCGGCGTCGCACAGCGGCTCCAGATCCAGGTGCGCGTGCGTATCAAAGTACATCGGAATGGCCGATCAACACGGGAAGACTGGACGGGCCATTCAGTCTTCGATGCGGGGGAACACGACGGCGGACTTCGGCAGGGTGACGCCGGACCGCAGGCCTCCCCAGGCGCCGGCGGTCGACAGGTTCGCCGCCGCCGCCGCGCCCTCGGCTCCCAGCGCCTCCCACATCCGTTGGGCGGCGGACGGGACGAAGGGGGAGGCGAGCAGCACGCAGATCCGCGCGGACTCCAGGATGTTGTAAAGGACCGCGCCGAGGCGGTCCTTCTTCGCCGGGTCCTTCGCCAGAACCCACGGGGCCGAGACGTCCACGTACCGGTTGGCGGCCTTCACGAGGTCCCATATGGACGAGAGCGCCTTGTGGAACTCGACCGCCTCCATCGCGCGATCCACGGCGCCCGCGACCTCGCGGGAAAGGGCGACGAGCGCATGGTCCTCCTCGCCGGAAGGGGAGGAGGGGGGGGCCGTCCCGCCGAAATATTTCCCTAACATCCCGAGGGTGCGGTTCAGCAGGTTCCCGAAGTCGTTGGCGAGGTCCGAGTTGATCCGGTGCACGAGGGCCTTCCTTGAGAAGTCCCCGTCCTGCCCGAACGGCACCTCCCGCAGGAGGAAGTACCGGAAGGCGTCCGCTCCGTAGGTCTCCACCATCTCGTACGGGTCGATGACGTTGCCCAGCGACTTGCTCATCTTCTGCCCCTCGACCGTCCACCAGCCGTGCGCGAAGACGCCGAGGGGGGGTGCGACCCCCGCCGACATCAGGAACGCGGGCCAGAAGACGGCGTGGAACCGGAGGATGTCCTTCCCCACCATGTGGATGTCCGCGGGCCAGAAGGTATCGAACCTCTCCCCGCCGCCGGGGTACCCGACCCCGGTGATGTAGTTGGTGAGCGCGTCGTACCAGACGTAGATCACGTGCCCGGGGTGTCCGGGGATCGGGATCCCCCAGGAGAGAGAGGTGCGCGAGACCGAGAGGTCGTTCAGGCCCCCCGCCACGAAGGAGGCGACCTCGTTCCTGCGGCTCTCCGGCCGGATGAAGGAGAGGTTCTTCCCGTAATAGTCGAGAAGCGGTTTCTGGTACTTCGAGAGGCGGAAGAAGAAGGAAGGCTCCTTCCGCCGCTCCACGGTCCTCCGGCAGTCGGGGCACTTCCCCTCGCCGATCTGCAGGTCCGTCCAGTACGATTCGCAGGGGGTGCAGTACCACCCCTCGTACTCCCCGAGGTAGATGTCGCCGTTGGCCTGCGACCTGCGGAACAGCTCCGTGACGGAGGCGTAGTGCCTCGGCTCCGTGGTGCGGATGAAGTCGTCGTTCGTGATGTCCAGCGCCGCCGAGAGCCCCTGGAACCGCGTGACGACCCGGTCGGCCAGATCGCGCGGGCTTACCCCCTGCTGCGTGGCGGTCTTCTGCACCTTCTCCCCGTGCTCGTCCGTGCCCGTGAGGAAGAAAACCTTCTTCCCCTTCATCCGGTGGTACCGCGCAAGGGCGTCGCAGGCGATCGTCGTGTAGGCGTGCCCGATGTGGGGGACGTCGTTGACGTAGTAGATCGGGGTCGTGATGTAGAACGTCGGCTTCACTGCGCTCCTTCCTCCTCGTCGCCGAACCGGAAGGAGAGGTCGTCACCGTCGCCTGCTTCGGGCGGCTCGGCGGGGGCCGCGTCCCGGCCCAGCGCACTGGTCCCGCAGGGTTTGTTCCTTGCGTAGGACTCGTGCTCGTAGATGAGGCAGCACATGAGGCGCCCGCAGACCCCCGACAGCTTCGCGGGGTTCAGGGCGAGCTTCTGGTCCTTGGCCATCTTCACCGTGATCGGCTCGAAATCGTTGAGGAAGGTGGCGCAGCAGAGGCCCTTGCCGCACGGGCCGACGCCTCCGACCACGCGGGCCTCGTCGCGGACGCCGATCTGACGCATCTCGATCCGGGTGCGGAGCTCGTGGGCCAGGTCCTTGACCAGCTCCCGGAAGTCGATCCGGCCGTCCGCCGTGAAGTAGAAGATCGTCTTGCTCCGGTCGAGCAGGATCTCGGTCCGCGCGAGTTTCATGGGGAGGCCCCTGGCCTCGATCCTTTTCAGGCAGAAGGCGTGCGCCTCCGCTTCCCTTCGCGAGTTTTCCTGGTGGATGCGGACGTCGTCCGCCGACGCGGGCCGGACGACCTTGGCGTACGGAGGCCTCCGGTCGGCGGGGGAAAAGGCGTCCACCCGCTGGAGGACCTCCCCCAGGACGGGTCCCCGCTCGGTCTGCACGACGACGTAGTCCCCCCTCTTCAACGGCGTGCCGGTGCAGTCGAAGTGGTACATCTTGCAGACGCCCCGAAGCCTGACTCCGGCAAGATCCATCCGTTCCTATCCCTTCCGGTGCAGGTCAAATAAAAACGCCTCCAGCGCCAGCCGCTTCTGGGCCTGGGGAGGCAAGCGGGAAACCGATAGAAGCGCATGGAACGCACGGGTCCACCGGTGCCGGCTCTTCCGGTCGGCGACTGCGCTCAGGGTGTCCCTGAAATCCTCGTTTATTATATCCGTTTCGGCCCCGGAAGATAAGAGGGCGAGGTCGCGCGCAAGGGAAAGAGGCACCGCGATCTGCCCTTTGCGCTCCCCGGTCTTCTTCCATCCCTCCCCCGCGGCGACGACGGCCGCGGGATCCAGGCGGGAGAAGAGGGCCGTCCACGTCTTGCGGTTCTCCTCCATCTCCGCGAGGAGCGGGATCGCACGCCCCGGGCTTCCCCCCGCGCAGGCCGACGCCACCCGGATCTCCGCCGGGGAGTGGCGCTTTCGCAGGGAGGGGATCCCGCCGAGGATCTCCTCCACGTCCTCCGCGGGCAGCGTGGTGAAGGGGATTTTCTGGCAGCGGGAGACGATCGTGGGGGGGAGCTGGGAGAGGCGGTGCGCCACTAACACCAGGTGCGTGTCCGGGGGCGGCTCCTCCAAGGTCTTGAGCAGCGCGTTGGCCGCCTGGATCGTCATCCGGTCGGCCGGGCAGATAATCGCCGCCCTGGGCCGGTCGGAGAACGCCTTGAGGGACAACTCCTCCTTCAGCCCCCGGATCTCCGCGATCTGGATGAAGTGGTTCTCCGGGGAGATCCGCAGGAGGTTCGGGTGGGCCCCCGAGGAGAGCAGGCGGCAATCGGCGCACGACCCGCAGGCGCCGTCGCCGCCCCGCTCCCCGCAGAAGAGGGCGGAGGTCCACGCGAGCGCGGTTTTCTCCTTGCCGATCCCCTCCTCCCCGAAGAAGAGGAGCCCCGGGGGGACGCTCTTCGCCTCCAGGTAGCGGCGCAGGAGGGAAACCGCCCGGTCCTGCCCCCGGATGGAGGAAAAGCCCCCTACCATCCGAAGCGCGTCGAGACGGCCGCCCGCACGGCCCGGGCGATGTCGTCCACGGGGAGCCTTCCGTCGATCCGCGCGAAGCGCTCCGGCCGCTGCCCGCACAGGCGCAGGTACCCCTCGCGGACGCTTTGGTGGAAGCGCAGCGATTCGCCCTCCAGCCGGTCCGGCCGCGATCCCCGGGAGGAGACCCGGGCCAGCCCCTCCCCGGGAGGGATATCGAGCAGGAAGGTCAGGTCGGGCACGAGCCCGGCGGACGCGAAGGCGTTCAGCTCCTCGATCCGCGCGACGTCGATCCCGCGGGAAAACCCCTGGTATGCAACCGTGGCGTCGCAGAACCGGTCGCACAGGACCGCCGTCCCGGAGGTCACCGCGGGGAGGATCACCGACCGGACGTGCTGCGCCCGGGCGGCCTCGTAGAGGAGGAGCTCGGCTTCCGGGAAAACAGTCTCTTTCCGCGGGGAGAGCAGGAGGGAGCGGATTTCGTCGGCGAGGGGGGTGCCGCCCGGCTCGCGGGTCACAAGGTGCGGGGTTCCCTTATCGGTAAGATATTCCGAGAGCAGCCGGACCTGGGTGGTTTTCCCGGACCCCTCGATCCCCTCAAA
>CAYILU010000148.1:0-4263 GCA_964364235.1 uncultured bacterium
ACGCCGACATCGTGATCGTCGCGCCGGGCAACACGAGGGCCTTGAGCCACATCCCCCCGAAGAAGTTAGCCGACAGGCGGAAGGCGACGAAACCCGTCTCCGAGATCGTCCTGCGGCGGGTCCGGTGGGTGCTCACGAACTTTCCGACCGAGTCGCTCGCGCAGGAGACGGACCGGTCCCTCCCCGAGTACGAGAAGCTGTACTACCGGGCGGTGGAGCAGGACTGGGGGGCGATGGCGAGGATGTTCCGGCGGGCGAAGAGGATCCTGGAGCGGAGCGTGCGGGTGCGGATCGTCGGGAAGGAGACCGACCTCTCCTTCTCCATCAAGGGGCGCAGGGCGATCCCGTGCGCCGGCGAGTGCAACATGCCGGACGGGGAAATTTTCACGGCCCCCGTGGAAAATTCCACCGAGGGGAAAATCCACTATGAATTTCCGGCGATCTACGGAGGCAGGGAAGTCTCCGGCATCCGGCTCGCCTTCCGAAAAGGGAAGGTGGTGGAGGCGTCGGCGGAGAAGAACGAATCGATCCTTACGGAGATGCTCGACGCCGATCCCGGCGCGCGCATCCTGGGCGAGTTCGGCATCGGCGCCAACGCGGGGGTCACCGACTTCACGCGGGACATCCTCCTCGACGAAAAGATGGGAGGGACGATCCACCTGGCGATCGGACGGTCTTACCCGGAATCCGGCGGCAGGAACCATTCCGCGGTCCACTGGGACATGATCAAGGACCTTCGCAAGGAGGGGGAACTCTACCTCGACGGCAGGCCGGCCCTTCGCACGGGACACCTGTTCGGCAAGGCCCCCCGGGGAATGAGGAAGGGATAAAGGAGTCTTAGCTGTCCATGGTCTCGCGGATCTTTCGGGCCAGGTTCACCGTCGTGAAGGGCTTCTGGATGAAGAACGACCCGGCGGGGAGCCCGGCATTGTCGATCGTCCCGAATTCCGTGTATCCCGACATGAAGAGCACCTTGATGCCGGGGCGAAGGGGACGCAGCCTGGCGGCCAGCTCCGTCCCGGTCATCCCGGGCATAATCATGTCGGTCAAAAGGAGGTGGATGGGTTCCACCCGTTGACCGCAAAGGGCCAGGGCTTCTCCTCCGTTGGTCGCCTCCAGCACCGTGTAGCCGCTTCGCGTGAGCACTTCGTGAACCAGGGTCCTCACCATCTCCATGTCCTCCACCACAAGGACGGTCTCCGTTCCGCCAGCCTCGGCAGGGGGGCTTGGTCGCGTCGCCTCCTCCACGGCTTCCTCGTCCACCCTCGGCAGGTAGATCTTGAAGGTCGTCCCCTGGCCCGGCTTGCTGTTGACCCAGATGTAGCCGCCGCTCTGCTTGACGATCCCGTAGACGGTCGCCAGCCCCAGTCCCGTCCCCTTCCCCTTTTCCTTCGTGGTGAAGAAGGGCTCGAAGATACGCTCCATGGTCTTCTCGTCCATCCCCGTCCCGTTGTCGGCCACCGCCAGCATCACGTAGGGCCCCGGGCGGCCGTTCATGCGCTTGTCCGGGAAATCGCCGCTGTCCAGGGTCTCGTTGGAGGTTTCGATGGTGATCCGGCCGCCCTTCGGCAGGGCGTCGCGTGCGTTAACGACCAGGTTCAGGAGGACCTGCTCGATCTGCCCCGCGTCCGCCTTAACCCGCCCGAGGCTCCCCCCGGGGATCGTCAGGAGCTCGATGTGCTCCCCGATCAGGCGGACCAGCATCTTCTGGATGTTCGCCACGAGATCGTTCAGGTCGAGCACCTTGGGCTGGAGGACCTGCATGCGGCTGAAGGCGAGGAGCTGGCGGGTGAGCGCGGCGGCGCGGTCGCCGGCTTTCCGGATCTCCATCACGTCGGCGGACAGGGGACTGTCCTCCCCAAGGCGGGAGAGGAGCAGTTCGCTGTACCCGTCGATGGCGGTCAGCATGTTGTTGAAGTCGTGGGCCACGCCCCCGGCGAGCTTCCCGATCGCCTCCATCTTCTGGGACTGCAAGAGCTGCCCCCGGAGCTTCTCCCGCTCCTCCTCCGTCCGCTCCCGTTCCGTGATGTCCCGAATGCTCCACACCCTTCCGGCGTTTCTCCCGGCGATCTGCTTGGGAATGGAGTAATATTCGAAAACCCTCCCGTCCGTGAACTCGACGGTGCTCAGGTTTTCTTCCGAGGTGTCCTTGAAGAGTTTCCGGACGCTCTGGAGGAAGACGTCCCTGTTCTTCAATTGTCCCGAGATGTGCGAGACCACTTTGCTTGCGTCCCCCGCAGCAAGGATTTCCTCCGGTCCGCCCCACATATCCGCGAACTTCCGGTTGTACTTCTCGATCTTCCCTTCCTGGTCCACGACGAGGATGCCGTCGGCGGTCGATTCGAGGCTGGATTCCAGGAGGACGTGGGACCGAGCGACCTCCGTCGCGGACTTGCCCAACCGCTGGATCGCGATGTGGCAAATGACGATGATGGAGCAGATCACGAAGGTGAGGGACATTCCGAAGAGCCTGTAAATCAGGATCTCCGTTGTCGGGTACAGATACACGATCGACCACCCGCCCTGTTCGATCTCTGTCAGGGTCGTGAAATACCGTATTCCCTTGATAATAATCTTGTCTTCGTTGGCCGGTTTGCGCGCCAGCAGGGGGGTGAACGGGCCGGGGCCGAACTGCTTGCCGGCGATCAGACTCTTCCGCGTTTCTTCGGGGAGGGACCAGAGTGTCCGGAACAGGAAGTCCTTTCTCCCGGAAAGGAAGATGACCCCGTGCGGGTCGATGACCATGCAAATGTTTTCTGGTGGATGATGGAACATCGAATCCGCGAGGGGTTTCTTGATGACGGCGACTCCGATCGGGTCCGGGGCCGCGCCCCTGACCGGGACCCCGGCATAGTAGCCGCGCTCCCCGGTGTTTACCCCCAGCGCGAAGTACCACGCCGGTTTTCCGGAGATCGCATCCTTGAAGTAGGGGTGGAAGGCGTACGATTTCCCGACGAAACTGTCCGGCCTGTCCCGGTTGGAGGAGGCGATGGTTTTTCCCGAGTTGTCGAGGACATAGCAGACCAGGCCGGATGACGCTTTGCTGTACCGGTCGAGGGCGGAGTTCGCGGCGGAGATGGCCGCCCCGGGCCCCCCGGACAACAGGGCGATGACCGGCGGGCTCCCGGACAGGAGTTGGGCCTCATGGTCGATTTCCGATAAAACTCCACCCAGGGCCGATGAAAAATTGGTGACAAAGCTCCTGCTGTCATTCAGCAGTCCGTTCCGGCTGCGTATCCCGAGATAATGCGTGAACACCCACCCTACGGAAAGCGTGAGTATCATCGCCAGAGGGATTACCTTGTTGAATATCGGATAAGGAAGATGCTTTTCACTGTAAACGGTGCGGCTGCACGAGCAGGAGTACTCCCAGAGGGCCAGGGTGGCGCAGGCCGAAAGTGCCGCGGTGAAAACGGAAACCATGACGGTGGGAATCCCCGCCAGGGAAGCAAAGTTGATGTGGTCCCACCCGGCGCTGGATGGATTCCCGGGGGATACGGCCACGGGAACGACGAGAAGGGCGATCGCGATCCCCGCTATCCGCATCTGTCGGCGGAGGCCGGTTTCGAGGGCGTCCGCCGCGGCGATCAGGACGATCCCCCCCCAGGCGCAAGCCGTCACACCGAGCGCATACCGGGAGAAAGCGTCGAGTCCCCCGATCCCGCCGGTAAGCCCCGCGAACAGAAGGACAACTCCATAAGGCAGGTAGATCCAGGGGCCGGGGCTTTTTCCACGGACCTGCAGGAGTCCCTTCCGGCCGAATTCGATCAGGGAGACGAAAGAGGCGGACTCGAGGCCGATGTGAGCGATGGAAGGGAAGAGGCCGGAGCCGAAAAAATCCGTAAAAAGGATCAACCAGGAATTGAGCCCTTGAAGCAGCGCGAAAAATCCCAGGAGAGGCCAGGGGAGGCGTTTTCCGTCCTCTTTCGCAAGGGTGACGCAGGTTCTCCCGAGCAGGAGGAACGCGAACCCCGCAACGAAATGAATAAAATCAGCCTGTTCCGAGAGGAAATTCATCGCCGCCGGCCCATCAGCACAGCCTTTTCATCGATCGAGCCTTTCGGCATCCGGCCCGGAGGAGCATGCTTGAGGCCTTTAAAGCCGGCGCAGTACTCCTATCGGCGGATTATCCCTTTTTCATTAATAATTTTTTATATAGGGATGTGGACCGACGTCGACGGCAACCTCTTCCGGATTCCTGAAATAGAGGTATACTATCCCGCGATCGGGAATCTACAGGCCGGAGAAAGGAGTCCAGATGAG
>CAYILU010000149.1:0-4249 GCA_964364235.1 uncultured bacterium
GCCTTGATCCCGGCGGCGTCCTCGTGGACGAAATGGAGGGTGAAATCCCCGCGGTTGAACAACGCCTTCTCGTAGTCGCCGGTGTGAACCAGCGACTTCGGCGGGCACACCTCGACGCACAGGCCGCAGTACATGCACCGCATGATGTTGATGTCGTAGGACACCAGCACCATCTTCTTGTCCGCCCCCCGGACCGCCTCCAGGGAAATGCAGTCCACGGGACACACCTTCACGCACATCGTGCACGAGGTGCAGCGCGCGATGTCGTTGTGGAGGAAGCCCCGGAACCGCTCGTCCGTCTCCCGGCGCTCCTCGGGGTACTGCTGGGTGACCTCCTCCCTGGCGTCGATCCCGTACCGCGCCGTGATCCGCATCCCCTTCACGGTGGTGACCACGGCTTCCACGATGTCGTTGATGTATTCCCTCAATCCCATTCCGTCCTCATCCCGTGAAAATCGATGCGATCAGCTGGGGGATCCCCTTCCCCTTGAAGACCAGAAGCCACAGGGAAACTCCCAGCAGGTTCACGAAGGTGAGCGGGACCAGGTATTTCCAGGACATCCGCATGAGCTGGTCGACGCGCAGCCGCGGCAGCGTCCAGCGGACCCACATCATCACCAGCACCAGACCGAACGCCTTGGCCAGGAAGGCGCCGAGGGAGAGGAGGTTCCCCCAGAGCGACGGCAGGGCCTCGGCGCGGAAGAACGGCACGTGCCACCCGCCTAGGAAGCAGGCGGAGGCCAGGGCGGCCACGACGAACATGTCGCCGAACTCGGCCAGAAAGAAGAAGGCGTACCGGATCCCCGAATACTCCACGTTGTAGCCCGAGACGAGCTCCGACTCGGCCTCGGGGAGGTCGAACGGCGTCTGGTTGGTCTCGGCCTGGCCCGCCGTGAGGTACAGGAAGAAGGAGAAGAAGGTGAACGGGTTATGGAAAAGGTTCCAGCCGAAGATCCCGACAAGCCCACCCTGCGACCGGACGATGTCCTGCAGGGATAGGGAGCCGGCGATGAGCACCGCGGGCAACAGGGCCATCGCCACCGGGATCTCGTAGGAGACGATCTGGGCCACCGCGCGCATCCCCCCCAGGAGCGCCCACTTGTTGTTGGACGCCCACCCGGCCATCAGGATCCCGATCACGACCAGGGAAGTGACCGCCATGACGTAGTAGACGCCGATGTTCAGGTCCGCCGCGATGAGGCCCACGCCGAAGGGGACGACCACGAACGCGGAGAAGGAGCCGATGAAGACGAGGTAAGGGGCAAGGACAAACAGGAACCGGTCGGCCTTGGCCGGGATGATGTCCTCCTTGAGGATAAGCTTCGCGCCGTCGGCCAGGAACTGGAGAATCCCGTAGGGCCCGACCCGGTTGGGTCCGATGCGCACCTGGATATCGCCGGCCACCTTGCGAAGGACGTACGACCCCAACCCGCCGAAGGTCAGGAAGAAGACCAGGAGGATCGCCGCGACGACCACCATGATCAGGAGCGTCACCGCCCACAGGGGGACCCCGGAAATGACGGGAAAAGCGCTGATCAGGGAGCGGGCCAGGACTTCCATGGCTTATCTGTCTATCTCCGGAAGGATGATGTCGAAGCTGCCGATCACGGCCACGATGTCGGCGATCATGAGCCCCCTGGTCACGGTCTCGAAGATGTTCATCGTGACGAAGGAGCCGGCGCGGATCTTGAGCCGGGAGGGGTTGCCGGTCCCGTCGCTGATGATGTAGAAGCCGGTTTCCCCCCGGGGGCACTCGGAGCGGAAGTACACCTCGCCGGCGGCCGGCTTGAACACCCGCGGCACCTTGGCCAGCACCGGCCCCTCGGGGATCTGCGCGACGGCCTGGCGCAGGATCCGGACGCTCTGGCGCATCTCGTTGATCCGCACCATGTACCGGTCGAAGCAGTCGCCCAGAACCCCCCGCTCGCCGGTCCCGACGCAGACGTCGAACTCGAGCTTGGGATAGACCGAGTACGGCTCGTCCCTGCGCAGGTCGAACGAAACGCCGGAGCCGCGCAGGTTCGGCCCCGTGAGGCCGTAGGCCACCGCGTTGTCCGCGCTGATGGCCGCCACGTTGGCCAGCCGGTGGACGAAGATCTTGTTGTAGGAGATGAGGTTGTTGTACTCGTCGATCTTCGGCTCGAAGTAGTCGAGGAACTCCTTCGTCTTCTCGAGAAAGCCCTGGGGGAGGTCGGCCGAGACGCCCCCGACGCGGGCGTAGTTGTACGTGAGCCGGTTCCCGCAGGCCGCCTCGAACAGGTCGTTGACCTTCTCCCGCTCCCGGATGGAGTAGAGGAAGGGAGTAAAAGCCCCCATGTCGGCCGTGAACGACCCGAAGGCGATCAGGTGCGAGGAGATCCGGTTGAGCTCGCAGACGATCACCCGGATGTACTCGGCGCGCTCGGGGACCTCGATCCCGGCAAGCTTCTCGACGGCCCACGCCCAGGCGCAGTTGCAGTTCATCGCCGCGAGGTAGTCGAGCCGGTCGGTGAAGGGCATGAACTGGGCGTAGGTCACCCGCTCGCCGATCTTCTCCAGCCCGCGGTGGAGGTAGCCGACGTCGGGCCGGGCGTTGACCACGACCTCGCCGTCGGTGCGCAGGATCACCCGCAACACCCCGTGGGTGCTGGGGTGCTGGGGCCCCATGTTGATGAGCATTTCCTGGGTGTGGAGCGCTTCGACGGGGACGTTCGGCTTCATACCTTGATCCCGTGGTAGAAGTCGGGGTACTTGTAGTCCTTGCGCAGCGGGTGCCCCTCCCAGTCCTCGGGCAGGAGGATCCGGCGCAGGTCCTTCGACCCCTCGAAAACGATCCCGAACAGGTCGTACGTCTCCCGCTCCATGAAGTTGGCCGCGGGCCAGACGGCGTCCACACTCG
Source organism: uncultured bacterium (assembly GCA_964364235.1). GTDB lineage: Bacteria > Desulfobacterota > Deferrimicrobia > Deferrimicrobiales > Deferrimicrobiaceae > JAKALO01. Next base: position 2,879 of record CAYILU010000149.1, read on the forward strand.
GGAGCAAGGGGTTCTCCTTCGGCAGGTAGGCCTTGAGGCCGATCGCGTGCCGGTGGCGCATCGAGTACAGGTGGCAGGCCACGGCGAACCGGTCCTTGTAATCGACCCCGGAGAGGCACATCAGGGAGTCGAACCGCATCGCCTGGTCGTCGCGCAGGAAGCGGGCGATGTCCGCGATGGAGGCGGGGGCGACCACCACGAACGCGGGCCGGAAACCGGTTACCTGGAGCTCCAGCGCCGCATCGCCGAATTTCGCTTTTACCGCGTCAAAGAGAGCCTGGGGTTCCAAGGGGTGTCTTCACACCTTCTTCGCGAAATTTCTCTTCTTTTCTATGATCTTCTGAAGCTGGAGGATCCCGTCGATCAGCGCCTCGGGGCGCGGGGGGCACCCGGGGACGTAGACGTCCACGGGGACCAGGAGGTCGACGCCCTTCACCACGCAGTAGGAATCCTTGTAGAAGGGGCCGCCCGTGTTGGCGCAGGACCCCATCGAGATGACGAACTTGGGGTCGGGCATCTGGTCGTAGAGCCTCTTCAGCCGCTCCGCCATCTTGTGGGTGACGGTTCCCGCGACGATCATCAGGTCCGACTGCCGGGGGGAGGCCCGGAAGACGGCGCCGAACCGGTCGAGGTCGTAGCGGGATGCGCCGGTCTGCATGAGCTCGATGCCGCAGCAGGCGGTGGCGAACAGCAGGTACCACAGGGAGGACTTGCGGGACCAGTTGACGAACATGTCGGCGTTGCCGACCATCACGTGCGCCTCGGGGCCGAGCGACCCCGGGGCGGGAGGCGGCACGACTGCGCCCTGCGCCGGCTCGCGGCTCATTTCGCCCCCTTCCTCTCCGGGGTTTCCTGCATCGTGCGGACCCAGTCGAGGTCGCCCTCTTTCCACAGGTAGGCCAGGCCGGCAAGAAGAATCACGATGAAGATGAACGCCTCGACGAACGCCAGGAGGCCCAGCCTCTGAAAGACGACCGCCCACGGGTACAGGAGCGCCACTTCCACGTCGAAGATGATGAAGATCAGGGCGATCACGTAGAAGCGGATGTTGAACTGCACCCAGGAGGAGCCGAACGGCACCTCCCCGCATTCGTACGTGGAGAGCTTGACCGGTGTCGGGTTGCGCGGCTGCAGAAGGCGCGAGACGAAGAGCATGAGGGCCACGGTGACCGCGCCCAGCGTGATGAACACCAGCACTGTTGCGAACTCTGTGAGCATACCGTAGCGTTCCGCCGAATCGTTATTTGTATTGATGAACCCCTGCGATCCTGTCAGGGGCGGAGATGGTCTCCTCATTTCGGGGAATTACGATTGTATACAATCGACACAATACAATACTCGGGATTCTCCCCAAGTCAACCAAAAAATGCC
>CAYILU010000150.1:0-4242 GCA_964364235.1 uncultured bacterium
CCCGTACCGGAGCAGGCGGAACAGGGCCGATATACGTACGCGTCCACGCTAGATCGACGGGATGGATCCAGGGGTCGCACGGGCAGACGGCATGGGTACAAAGGGGTGGGAAGCAAGACTTATCGTTTCTGCTTTATCGGGATCTTCACGCTGAATTCGCCCCCTTTTTTCGCGGTTTCTCCGAACTCCAGTATCCCCCCGTGGGCGGAAATGATTTTCTGGGCCACGGGAAGCCCGATCCCGCCTCTCGATTTCTTCGTCGAATAGAAGGGGACGAAGATCCGGTCCCGGATCCCGCCGGGAATGCCGGGTCCGTTATTGCGGATCACGATCCGGAGAAACTCCTCCTCCTTCCCGGAGTGGCCTGGGAGAAGCGACCGCACCTCCCGGTCGAGCCGGACCAGGTCGGAGAAGTGCCTTGAGAGCGCGAACGTGATCTCGAGGCCGCCTTTTGCTTCACACGCGTCCACGGCATTGGCCACGATGCTCGTCAGGGCCTTTGCCAGAAGGCCGGCGTCCACCTCGGCGGAAAGGTCCATCCCCTCCGGCTTGTGCACCTTGAATTCCATTCCCGCGTGCAGGGCGGCAAGCTTCGCTACGATTTCCTCGATGATGGCATCGACCTTGGCCTCCTGCGGGGACAGTTTTACCGGCTGAAGGAATCCATGGCATTCCCGGATGACGTTTTCCAGCCTCGAGATCTCCTCCTCCATCATCGGTAGGGCGGTCAACGTGATCCCCGCCTGCGCGGCCTGGGCCAGCAGCATGTTGCGGACGATGCCGAGGTTGACGACCGGGTTGGTGATCTCGCCGGCCAGTCCCGCACCGATGTGCTCCAGCAGGAGGAGGCGCTGCCGGACGTTCTCGTTCTCCTCGTCCATTTCCACGTGCCGGAGGTCTTTGAAGAAGGCGCAGATCCCGACTTTCCTGTCCCCTTCCTTCAGCTCCGAGAGGGTGAACCCGAGACGCATCGGCTCGCCGTTCTTGTCCGTGAGGTAGGTCTCCACGCGCGTGGACAGGTAGTCCAGGCTGATCGCTTCGCCGAGCATCCAGAAGAAGGAATTTTCCCCCGCCTTGTCCTGGATCTTGTCCCCTACGGCCAGGGGGGAGCCTTCGAGTATCCTCATGCCGATGGGATTGATATACGCAACGACCCCGTCGCGCCTGATGGCGACGATCCCCGCACGAAAACCGGAAATGATCGTGCTGTCCCAGCCCATGTCCGCTCCGGAGGGTTTATTGGGTTCCGCGTAAATAGTATCGATTCTGCGAGGGAATCGCAAGCCGGGCGATGCGCTCTGTTTCTGCTATTCGGCGGTTTTTCCGTCCGGGGCGTTTGCCGGCATCGTCCAATGCGGGTAGCGTAGCAGCAGAAGGAGCCCGGGGATGGCGGAGAGCGCGCTGATCACGAAGTATTGCTCCCACCCGAAAGTCTTGACGAGGTATCCCGTCGGCGCCCCGATGATCACGCGCGTGATTGCCATCAGGCTGGTGAGGAGCGCGTACTGCGTCGCCGTGAAGCGCTTGTCGCACAGGCTCATGAGGAAGGCGGCGTAGGCCGCCGTGCCCATGCCGCTGCAGAGGTTCTCCAGCCCGATCGCGGTGACCATCATCGGGTAGTGGTGCCCCAGGCGGGCGAGCGCAAGGAAGGACAGCGTCGAGACGGACTGCAGGATCCCGAAGAGCCAGAGGGAGGTCTTCATCCCCGCCCGCGCGACCACCGCCCCCCCGGCGAGGGTCCCCACGATCGTGGCGGCCATCCCGAACCCCTTGGTCACCGCGCCGATGTCGGTCTTGGTGAACCCCAGCTCGAGCATGAAGGGAGTGGTGAGCGCCGTTGCCATCACGACGTCGAGCTTGTAGAGGATGATGAACAGGAGAATTCCCGCCGCCCCCCGCCGGGAAAGGAATTCGACGAACGGCTCCACCACCGCTTCCTTGAGGGTGGCGGGGGGGCGCTGTTTCAGCCGGGGCTCGGGGGCCAGGAGGGACGCGACGACGCCCACGAGCAGGGAGCCCGCCATCAGGAGGTACACCGTTTTCCAGGGGAGCCGGTCCGCGAGGATGAGGGCGATCGCCCCCGAGGTCAGCATCGCGATCCGGTATCCCAAGATGTGGACGCCCGCCCCCGGCCCCAGCTCGACGGGCTCGAGGACCTCCGTGCGCCAGGCGTCCACGACGATATCCTGGCTCGCGCTCGTGAACGCGACGAGGAGGGCGAGGACGGCGAACAGGGTCGTCGCGCCGGCCGGGTCGGAAAACGCCATCGCGGCGATCGCGAGGACGAGCCCGAATTGCGTCACGATCATCCAGCCGCGGCGCCTTCCCAGGAACGGCGGGACGTACCGGTCCATCACGGGGGCCCAGAGGTACTTCGCCGTGTAGGGGAGCCCGACCAGGGAGAAGACCCCGATGACCGCAAGGTCGATCTTCTCCGTCGCCATCCACGCCTGGAGCGTCGTCCCCGTGAGCGCGAGGGGGATGCCCGAGGAGAACCCCAGCAGGAGGACCCAGAACAGGCGCGGGCTGCGGAAGACGGCGAAGAGGGATTTCATCCCGGGATTTTCGCCGCGAGGCGGCGGAAGTATTCCCCCCGGCACCAGTTCTCCACGTCGACCATCGCGTGGAACGCCTCGGCGAAGTCCGTCCGCCCGGTCGTGAAGACCCCGTGCCCGTAGACCAGCGCCTTGCCGGGGGCCGCGATGACCGGCGGGACGCGCCTGGCCAGTCCCCCGGCGCCGATCTCCCCGGCGACCACCGGCGTACCCCCGAGGAGCCGGACCTTGTCGCAGTCCTTCCAGCAGTCCTTGACGGGGCAGTCCTTCTCCTCGCAGAGCATGCTCATCGCCACGGAGAACTTGGGGTGGCCGTGCAGGATGGCGCGCGCCCCGGTCGCCTCGAAGATCCGCCGGTGGGCGAGGAGCTCGCTGGACGCGGTGATCCCGGCGGTGGAGGAGTTGTCCGCCGGCACCGGGTCGATGCGGCCGGAGAGCTCGTCGAGGCTCGCCGCCGTCTGCGAGATGTAGATCACGTCGTCCAGGCGGTACGAGATGTTCCCGAAGAAGGAGTCCACCAGCCCCCGCTCCACGGTGTGGCGGCCCACGGCCGCGATCTCCGTAAGGATCTCCCCCGGCTCCCCGATCGGGCCGCTGCGGAAGGCGAGCCCTTCGGTGGAAAGCGGACGGAGCCAGCCGCGTCGGAACTCCTCGAACGCTTCCCTCTCCCCCGGGAGGAGGAAGCCCCCGGTCAGGACATCCAGAAGGTATTTTATGAAGGTCGAATGGAAGACCGAGGAGTAGTTGATGTAGGCCTGCTCGACCGTGACGGTGCCGCCCGCGACGATCCCGAGGCCCTCCGCGATCATCCCCTTGCGGTTGCCCAGCAGCTTCGCGATGCGGCCTGTCGCGTCTCCCGTAAGTTCTTCCCGGCGCAGGAACGGTATGTCGTGGAGAAAGGTGCGGGTTTCGGTGTCGCGAGGCACGATCCGGGATTCCCCCGCTGGGGTCCGACGGACCAGGAAATCGGCAAAGGGAAGCGACGGGCGGGCGGCCACGAGCCCCAGGCAGCTCAAGGAGGAAAGAACCCCTTCGCATAGCATTGCCAGCTCCGGGTTTCCGTCCGAGAGGAGCGCGTCGTCCTGGGCGGCGAAGGCGACATGCCCGGGGAGGGCGGAGCGGTCCGAGAGGAGCCTGGCGGCGTATTTCGCGATCTGGTCCCTCACGGGAGCCTCGACAGGAAACCGGGATCGGGGAAGGTGCCGCGGGGGGTGAGCCCGCGAATCCGGTAGTACTTCTGAATCTCCTCCTCGAACCGTTTCTCATCGATGGGGGGGATGTCGATCCCCTCGCCGCCCGATCCCGGCTCGCGGAAGAAGCGCTCCGGCAGCCGGTCGTCCATGGCGTCGAAGCCGTTGGCGCAGTTGTAGAAACGCTCGGTGAGATAGATGCGCTCGCCGATCTCCTTGAGCGACTGCGGGCCGTATTCCATGCCGGTGGCGGCCGAGAGGAGCTCCGCGTACTCCTCCAGCGTCGCCCCGAAGAAGGAGAACTTGCAGGCCACCAGGGAGTCGATCGCGGCGTTGGCGTCCTCGGCGATCTTGATGATGCGCGCCTTCCCCGAGAAGGAGAAGCGGTCGGTGGCCACGGGTTTGCGCAGGATCTCGTGGGAGATGGGATAGGCGCGCAGGTGGCACCCTCCCCGGTTGCTGGTGCAATAGGCCAATGCCATCCCGTAGGCCCCGCG
>CAYILU010000151.1:0-4182 GCA_964364235.1 uncultured bacterium
TGGCTTCCGCCGTCCCCGCGGTCGCGGAGGAGGCGGGGGAGGCCTTGCTGCGGAAGGTCGCGCGGAAGTACTCCGCGGCCGGGACGTTTTCCGCCGGGTTCCGCCAGGAGGTTCCGCTGCAGAACCTCGGCATCGTGCGGAAGGCCTCCGGGCATGTCTACTTCGAGCGGCCCCTGAAGATGCGCTGGGATTACCGGGGCAAGGACGCCCAGGTCTTCCTCGCGGACGGGGAGCACCTGTACTTCCGGCCCGCCGACTCGCCCCAGGTCTTCCGGCGGAAGATCGACGAGAAGGCGCTCGGCGGGAAAGTCCCGCTCCTCCTGCTGTTCGGGAAGGGGGAGATCACCGGGATGTTCCGGGTGGAGGAGTCGGCGCCCCGCAAGGGAAAGGGTGAGACGGCGTTGCGTCTCGTTCCGCGCGGCGATGGAGCGCCGGAGGTGCGCCGCATCGACCTGGTGGTCGGGAACGGCGACCTCGTGGTGCGGGAGGTCCACATCTACGACCGTCTCGGCGGGTCGAACCACCTCTACCTGGAGGAGACCGTGCTCGACTCCTCCCTCCCCGACGGGATGTTCCGGTTCCGGAAGCCGGAAGGCGTCGAGGTCGTCGACGGATGACCCTGAAAAAGGCGCCCCCCCCCACGGTGCGTATCCTGACGCTGGGGTGCGCGAAAAACACGGTGGACACCGAGGTGATGACGGGGCTCCTGACCGAGGGGGGGTGCCGGGTCGTCTCCGCCGGCCGCGCGGACGTGGCCATCGTCAACACCTGCGGCTTCATCCGGGACGCGAAGGAGGAGTCGATCGGGGAGATCCTCTCCCTCGCACGGGCCAAGGAGAAGGGGAGGATCCGGCATCTGGTCGTGGCGGGCTGCATGGCGACGCGCTACCGGGACGACCTCCCGAAGCTGCTTCCCGAGGTGGACCTCTTCGTGGGGCCGGGGGACATCCCGGAGATCCCCGGCCTGGTCCGGAAGCTGGTGGCCGGGGACGCGCCCCGCACCTGCATTGTCGGCAAGGCGCTCGACGACGACGCCTACCGTCACCGCGTTCCGGCGGAGGGGAGCGCCTCCGCGTTCCTGAAGATCCTCGAGGGGTGCGACAACCGCTGCTCCTACTGCACGATCCCGGCGATCCGCGGTCCCCTTTCGAGCCGGGAGAAGGCGTCCGTCCTCGCGGAGGCCCGGATGCTCGTCCGCCGGGGGGCGCGCGAGATCAACCTGGTCGGGCAGGACATCACGTCGTACGGGACGGACCGCGGGGAGAAAGGCGCGCTCGTCCCCCTGGTGCGCGAGATCTGCGCGGTGCCCGGAGTCCGGTGGGTCCGGCTGCTGTACCTGTACCCGGAAAGGGTCGACGAGTCCCTGATCGACCTCCTGGCAACGGAGAAGAAAATCTGTCCCTACCTGGACATCCCCGTCCAGCACATCGACGCGGAGGTCCTTTGCAGGATGGGGCGGCGCTACACACCGGACGACGTCCGCGGCCTCGTCGCCCGCCTCCGGGAGCGCCTCCCGGGCGTTTTCCTCCGGACCTCGCTGATCGTCGGCTTTCCCGGGGAGACGGCAAGGGCGTTCGACCGGCTCCTCCGGTTCGTTCACGAGACGCGGTGGGATTACCTGGGGGTGTTCCCGTATTCCCGCGAGGAAGGGACTCCCGCCTTCTCGATGCGTCCCCAGGTGCCCGAGGCGGTGAGGAGGGAGCGGGCCCGCAGGATCCAGGATGCGCAGGCGGACATCCTCGCCGCAAGGAACGCCGCCATGGCCGGGGGGGAGATCGAGGTGCTGGTGGAAAAAACCCTTTCCGGGGGACGCGCGACCGGCCGTCACCGGGGGCAGGCGCCTGAAGTGGACGGAGGCGTTTCCCTCTCGGGATACCATGGCCCCGCCGGCCGGTTCTGCCGTGCCCGGGTGACCGGCGCGCGGGAATGGGACCTCTTCGCGAAACCGGTTGACAGGCGGTCGACTCCGGTTATACTAACGTAATTTTTTAATCTCCAGGCGGGGGGCAAGAACGCATGAAGTCGATCAAGGACATGCTGCTCCGTATGCGTGAGGATCTCGTGCGGGAAATCGCCCGGCGGTCCAAGGTGTCGACCGAGGGCGTGATGCCCGACATCGGGGACATTCTGGACTCGGTGACGGAGGAGCGCACGCGCGAGCTGGACATGATCCTGACCGACCGTGAGAAGAAGAAGCTGAGCCAGATCGACGACGCTATCGACCGGATCGAGGACGGCTCCTACGGGTTGTGCGATGAATGCGCCGTCAAGATCCCCAAGGGGCGGCTGAAGGTGGTGCCCTTCGCCAAGTACTGCGTCGAGTGCCAGGAGAAGCTCGAGCGCGAGGAGAAGTACCTGCGCGAGGAGCCGGAAGAGGGGATCAAGAAAGTTCCCGCGGGCGAGGTCGAGGAGTAAGGAGTCCGACCCGACGGGTCGCCCCCGCCATCTCAATCCACCGTCTCACCCCTCCTGAACGAAGCCACGCCCTGGTTGTGCTCGCTGAGCGTTCTGGAGAACTTGTGGGACCCGTCGTTGCGGGACACGAAGTAGAGGTAATCCGTGTCGGCGGGGAAGAGGGCGGCCTTGATCGCCGAAACCCCCGGGTTGGCGATCGGCCCGGGGGGAAGCCCGCGGTTCAGGTACGAGTTGTACGGCGTCTGCGTCTGAAGGTCCTTTTTCGTCAGCCCGCTGCCGAACCGCTTCAGGCCGTAGATAACCGTGGGGTCCATCTGGAGGGGCATCTTGAGGGAAAGGCGCCTCCGGATGACGGCTGACACGAGGGCCACCTCCTCCTCGACTCCCGTTTCCTTCTCGATGATCGAGGCGATGGTCACGATCTCCAGGAGGGAGAACCCCTCCTCCCGCGCCCGGTCCTCCCACTCGGGGAGGAACTTGCGGTGGAACCGCCGGGCCATGACCTCGAGGATGTCTTTGCCGGACATCGATTTGTCCAGCAGGTAGGTGTCCGGGAAAAGGAATCCCTCCGCGGTATCGCCGGGGATGTCCAGCCATCGAAGGACCGCCGGAGATGACGCGTCATCGAGAAACTCGTCCGGGTCCGCGAGATCCAGGTCGTCAAGGATCTTTGCGATGTCGTAGAGATTCGCCCCCTCGGGGACCGTGACGGAATAGCGGGTAATCTCGCCGCGGTAGAGCTTCCTCCATACCTCCACGGTGGAGGGGGGCTCCGGGAAGGAATACTCGCCGAACTTCAGGCGCTTCGCCGACATCGTCGCCAGGACAAGCACCCGGAAGACGACGGGGTGCTGGAGCACGCCTTCGTCCTCGAGCAGCTGCGCGACCTCGGAGGAGACGCTCCCTTTCGGGATGATCACATTGGTCGCCTCCCATCCTTTCGAGGGGGGGGTGTCCATGAGCAGGAATGCGAAAACGACCGCTGCCCCGAGCAGTATCGCAAGGAAAGCCTTGAGTTGCTGGGAGGCCACCGGGAAGCCTACTTCCGGCTCCGCGCATCCAGGGCGGACTGCAGGATCAGGGCGGCGGCGAGGCTGTCCCGGACCTCTTTCCGCTTCTCGCGCCGGACGCCGGACTCGATGAGGTGGCGCTCCGCCTGCGCCGTCGAAAACCGTTCATCCCGGAGGACGACCGGCAGGCCGGTCAGCTCCTTGATCTTCTCCCCGAACCGCCGCGCCTTGACCGCCTGCGACCCTTCGTTGCCGTCGGGGAGGAGCGGGAGGCCGATCAGCACCGTCTCCACCCCGTGCTCGCCCGACACGGACCGGATCGCCTCGATGTCCTTCCGGTCCCCCTCCCGCCGGATCGCCGTCAGCTGCCGGGCGGTGATGCCGAGCGGGTCGGACACCGCAACTCCGATGCGGTGACTCCCGAAATCGAGAGCGAGCAGCCGGCCCTTCAAGTCGGTCATTTCACGTCCCCCTGCCGGAAAGTGTACGTTCGCCCCCCTGGAACCGTCAACCCATGGAACGGTCAACGAGTCCGCATTTCTCACCAGGGTTCGTCGCGAGGCGGTGGAGACGGGTGTGGATGCAAGGCGCGCGACCGAGGGCACCGGAGGCGTAGTGGAGACTACGTCGAGGAGCCCGACCGAGCGCAACGCAGCAGGCATGCACGTATCCGCCGCCGCAGCAGAAGCCTGGTGAGAAATGCGGACTAGATTGACGAGGCGGCCCGCCTCCGGTAAGACTATACACATTCCGGAAA
>CAYILU010000152.1:0-4158 GCA_964364235.1 uncultured bacterium
TCATCTGGAAGTTCCGGGAAGAGTTCGACCGGCACATCGAGGACCGGAAATGCCCGTACGGGAATAAATTCTAGGAACCCATGCCGACCTTCACCATCAACGGGATATCCGCGACGGTGCCGGAGGGGACCACGATCCTGTCCGCCGCCAGGCAGATCGGCGTCGAGATCCCCCACTACTGCTACCACCCCAGGCTCTCGATCGCGGGGAACTGCCGGATGTGCCTGGTGGAGGTGGAGAAGTTCCCCAAGCTCCAGATCGCCTGCAACACCGTGGTGACCGAGGGGATGGAGGTGCGCTCCGACACCGAGAAGGTGAGGAAGGCCGTCACCGGGGTCCTCGAGCTCATGCTCATCCACCACCCGGTCGACTGCCCGATCTGCGACCAGGCGGGCGAGTGCGGCCTGCAGAACTACTACATGAAATTCGGCCTGCACAAGAGCCGCTACGCCCTCGAGGACAAGGTCCACAAGAGGAAGGTGCAGGACATCGGGGGCCAGATCGTCCTGGACGCCGAGCGGTGCATCCTCTGCTCCCGGTGCGTCCGGTTCCTGCAGGAAGTGACCCGGACCGGCGAGCTCGAGTTCGTGAACCGCGGCGACCACTCCGAGATCTCGATCTTCCCCGGACGGCCGCTCGACAACGACTACACCGGCAACCTGGCCGACATCTGCCCGGTGGGGGCGCTGACGAGCAAGGATTTCCGGTTCCAGTGCCGGGTCTGGTTTCTCTCCGGCGTCGAGTCGATCTGCCCGGGCTGCTCCACCGGCTGCAACATCGACGCCCACTTCCGGGGGGACCTCCTGTACCGCTTGAAGCCGCGGGAGAACGACGACGTAAACCAGACGTGGATGTGCGACTTCGGCCGGCTCGAGTACAAGAAGGCCAACGAGGACAGGCTGCTTACCCCCGTCCTCCGCGAAGGGGGGCAATCGGTCGCCGCAGCCTGGGACGCGGCCCTTTTCACCACGGCCCTCCGGCTCCGCGAGTCCGTCAAGGAGCACGGCCCCGCGTCGGCGGCCGTGGTCGCCTCGCCCCACTCCTCCAACGAGGAGCTGTTCCTGGCCCGGAAGCTGGCCACGGAGGTTCTGAAGACGGAGAACCACGGCTTCACCTCGCGGACCCCCGGGCTGCGCGCCTCCGACGACTTCCTCATCAAGGCGGACAAGAACCCGAACTCGAAGGGGGCGCAGCTCCTGGGCTTCTCCGAGGAGGGATTCGACCGGATCGTCAAGGCGATCTCGGGAGGGAAAGTCCGGGCGCTCCTGCTGTTCGGGAACGTCCTCGCCGACTTCTCCGACACCGAGATCGGATCGCTGCTGTCCAACGTCCCCTTCGTCGCGCACGTGGGGACCCGCGACGGGGCGGTCTCGCGGGCCGCGCACGCCGTCCTGCCGTCGTCCTCCTTCGTCGAGAGGGGCGGGACCTTCACGAATTTCGCCGGGCGGGTGCAGCGTTTCCGGGCGGGATTCCCCCCACGCGGGAAGGCGAAAAACGACATCGAGATCCTCGTCGGGCTGGCGAACCAGCTGGGCGCCGGCTGGGCCTTCGCCGGGGAATCGTCGGTCTTCGAGGCGATTGCCGGCTCGGTCGCGCCCTTTTCCGGGATGAGCTATGAGTCCCTGGGATTCTGGGGCCAGGTCGCGGGAGGGTCGAAATGAGCCCCCTCTTCGATATTACGGTGACGGTGGCGCGGCTGGCGGTGTTCTTCGCCTTCGTTTTCGGCCTCGTCGTGATCATGACGTGGGTGGAGCGGAAAGGCGCGGCCTACATCCAGGACCGGCGCGGCCCCAACCGGGCGCGCATCCTGGGCCTGACGCTGGGCGGCGTGTTCCACCCCCTGGCCGACGCGCTCAAGTTCCTCTTCAAGGAGGACTTCATCCCCGACGGCGCCCACCGGCTCTTCTACCAGCTGGCGCCGATGTTCGCCCTCGCCCCCGCGATCCTCACGATGGCCGTCGTCCCGTTCGGTCCCCCGGTCACCATAGCGGGGAAGCAGGTCGCCCTGCACATCGCGGACCTGAACGTCGGCATCCTCTACCTGTTCGCGATCTCCGGCATGGGGGTCTACGGCATCGTCCTGGCGGGCTGGTCCTCCAACAGCAAGTACCCGCTCCTGGGGGCCTTGCGCTCCTCGGCACAGATGATTTCCTACGAAGTGTCGATGGGGCTCTCCGTCGTCGGGGTCCTGATGGTCTTCCAGTCGGTCCAGCTTTCCGAGATCGCGCGCGGGCAGGGCGAGCTGCTCTTCGGGATCCTTCCCAAGTGGGGGATCTTCGTACAACCGCTGGGGTTCATCCTGTTCATCACCGCCCTGTACGCGGAGGCCAACCGGACCCCCTTCGACCTGCCCGAGGGGGAGTCGGAGCTGGTGGCCGGCTACCACACCGAGTACGCTTCCTTCAAGTTCTCCATGTTCATGATGGCCGAGTACATCCACATGGTGGTGGGCGCGGCGGTCCTTGCGACGCTCTTCTTCGGCGGCTGGCAGTTCCCGTACCTTGGGAATTCCGGTTTTGCGTTCCCGGGAGGGATTTCCGTTGCGGTGCCCGCCTGGGCGGTGCTCCTCCTGCGCATCGGGTCGTTCGTGGGAAAGACGATCTTTTTCTGCTGGCTCTACGTGTGGGTCCGGTGGACGATCCCCCGGTTCCGGTACGACCAGGTGATGCGGCTGGGATGGAAGGTGATGCTGCCGCTGGCGCTGCTCAACATCTTCGTGACGGGGCTCGTCCTGCTCCTGATCGATCGAGGCGGGTTCTGAGACGATGACGATCGGAGTGATAAAGGTGGCGCGCCCCCGGAAGATGTCGTTCGGGGAGAGTCTCTACCTGCTCGAGATCGTGAAGGGCCTCGGCGTGACGATCGGGCACTTCCTGCACAACATCGCCCACAACAAGGACATCCCCACGATCGAGTACCCCGAGGTGCGCCGGACGATGCCGCCGAGGTTCCGCGGGTGCCACCGGCTGATGAAGCGCCCCGAAGGATCGCCGCGGTGCGTGGCGTGCTTCATGTGCGCCACCGCCTGCCCCGCGGATTGCATCACCATCGTGGCCGGGGAGTCCACCGACCCGACGATCGAGAAGTACCCCGTGCGGTTCGACATCGACATGCTGCGGTGCGTCTTCTGCGGCCAGTGCGTCGAGGCGTGCCCGTGCGACGCGATCCGGATGGACACCGGCTGGTACACGCCGCCGGACGACACCCGGGAGAAACTCATCTTCACGATCGACCGGCTGCTGGAGAAATAGGGGCCATGGAACCTGTCCTGTTCATCCTGTTCGGGGCGATCGCGGTGGGCGGCGCGATCATGGTCGTGACGAGCAAGCACCCGATGGCGTCCGCGCTCTACCTGATCCTGACCCTGTTCGCCGTGGCGGCGCTCTTCGTCCTGCGCCAGGCCCACTTCCTTGCCGCGATCCAGGTCATCGTCTACGCCGGGGCGATCGTGGTCCTGTTCATCTTCGTCATCATGCTGATCAACGTCCCGGAGAACAAGCTGCCGGTCGAGCGGGTGACGGGGATGCGGTTGCTGGGAGTCATCGCCGCGGGGCTGTTCATCCTGGAGACGGCCTTGCTGGCCAGGCGGTTCGCGATGCCGGCGGGACCGGCGGCCGACTCCGGATCCGTCCAGGCCGTGGGTAGGGCCCTGTTCACCGATTACCTGCTCGCCTTCGAGATCACCTCCGTGCTCCTCCTGGCGGCGGTGATCGGCGCGATCACGCTGGCGAAGAAGAAGATCTGACGGGGATGGGAGGATGATGGAACCGTCCGCATACCTGCTGCTCTCCGGGATCCTGTTCGGTATCGGGGTGGTCGGGGTGGTGGTGCGCAAGAACGCACTGATCATCCTGATGAGCGTTGAGATCATGCTCAACGGCGTGAACGTCGCCTTCATCGCCGTCGGCTCCCACCTCGGGGACGCCACCGGCTCGGTGTTCGCCTTCATGGTGATGACGGTGGCCGCGGCCGAGGCGGCGGTGGGGCTGGCGATCCTCATCGCCATCTTCCGCTTGAAGGAAACGGTCGATATCACGGAACTGAGCGTGCTGAAATGGTGAGCGGGGTTCTCGACTTCCTCTGGCTCGTGCCGGCGCTGCCGCTCCTGGGCGTCATCCTGAACGGGGCGGTCGCGCTCTTCGCCGAGCGCCCGCTGCT
>CAYILU010000153.1:0-4110 GCA_964364235.1 uncultured bacterium
AGCCCTGATCGGAAAGCTGGAGAAAAACGGCAGGGTTCGCGTATATACCGCGGCTAACATCGGGAGCATCTATGGATCGATCGGTAACTTCAAGACGAAAATCACGACGAGGGGGGAGGAGAAGGAGTTCGAGCACGGCGTCGTCATCGTCGCAACCGGCGCGAGGGAATACAGGCCGGAGGAGTATTTCTACGGCCGGGATGAGCGGGTGATGACGCAGCTCGAGCTGGAAGAGCGTTTGACGAAACAGGGCGGCCGGTTCCTGGACGCCGGGAAAGGCCGGTCGAAAACGGTCGTCATGGTCCAGTGCGTCGGCTCCCGGGACGAGAAGAGACCGTATTGCTCGAGGTTGTGCTGCACGGAGGCGGTCAAAAACGCCTTGAAGATCAAGGAACTTTCGCCGGATACGAATGTTTATGTCCTGTACAGGGACGTCCGGACCTACGGATTCAGGGAAGGCTATTATACGAAGGCAAGGCGAGCCGGCGTGGCGTTCGTGAGATACGACGAAACCGCGAAGCCGGAAGTCCTGAAGGACGGGGGCGGGCTGCGGGTCAAGGTGCGCGACGAGATCCTGGGAATGACGCTGAATATTCCCGCGGATCTCGTAGTTTTGTCGACCGGGACCGTTCCCGACGAAGACAGCAAGACGATCGCCCAGTTCCTCAAGGTTCCCCTGAACCAGGATGGATTCTTCCTCGAGGCGCATATGAAGCTCAGGCCCGTCGATTTCGCCACCGACGGGGTTTTCATCTGCGGCCTGGCGCACTCGCCGAAACTGATCGAGGAAAGCATCATCCAGGCCGGGGGGGCGAGCGCGAAGGCGGGCGGGATCCTTTCGAAGGACAGCCTCGAGCTGGAGGCGAACATTTCCCATGTGGTGGACGAGCAATGCGACGGGTGCGCGTACTGCATCGAGCCGTGTCCGTACACGGCCGTGACCCTGATCGAGTACATGTGGCGGGGCGCCGTGAAAAAGACGGTCGACATCAACGAGAGCCTCTGCAAGGGCTGCGGGACCTGCATGGCGACGTGCCCGAAGAACGGCGTCTTCGTCAAGGGGTTCACGCTCGAGCAGATCGGAGCCCAGATCGAAGCGGCCCTCCAGGCTTTGCCGTGAGGTGTCTCCTTGGGACATGACGAGTACGATCCCCTGATCCTGGCCTTCTGCTGCAACTGGTGCTCCTACGCCGGTGCGGACCTTGCCGGAGTGTCCCGGCGGCAGTATCCGGCAAACGTCAGGATCATCCGCGTGATGTGCTCCGGGATGGTTCATCCGAACCTGGTCATCAATGCGCTGACGAAAGGCGCCGACGGGGTCATCATGTGCGGGTGCCATCCGGGGGACTGCCACTACCAGGATGGAAACCTGAAGGCGCAGAAGCGGGCGGACGCGATTTTCCTGATGCTCGAGGACTTCGGGCTCGAACGGGAGCGGTTCCGTCTCGAATGGATATCCGCATCGGAAGGGATACGGTTCGCCGAGGTCATGCGGCAGTTTACCGACGAAGTCGGAAAGCTGGGCCCGAGCCCGTACAAGGTGTAGGGGGAGAAGTGCGGAAATCGATGTTGATGGACGGAAAGAAATACATGTGGGACGGGGTCGAGTACCGGGACGAGAGCGAGGCGAACGGGGCTGTGGAAAACTATGCGGCGGCCGGCTTCGAGACGCGGCGGATAAGGGAAAACGGGAGGGATTATCTCTTCACGCGCAGGGTAGTGACCGAGATCAAGGTGGAAGGTGCGCCTTCTTGACCGAGGCGCTGGCATAACGGGTCCGGTCCGCTCCGGAGGAACCGAGGGGAGAGATCGGGGGCGGAGCCGGTCGGTCCAGGCGTAAATAACTGAAGGGAGGAGAGAGTATGGTTGCACGAGTCGCACAGGAATGGTTCGCGATCTGCGGCGGCTGCGAAGTCACGATCCTGGACATCGGCGAGCCGCTGCTCGATCTGCTGGAGAAAATCAACATCGTCCACATGCCGGTCATCATGGACCACAAGCTTTTCGGGCAGACCGGCGAAGGCACCGCCATGGAGATCCCGGAAGCGGAAGTTGGGATCATCACGGGCGGCGTCCGCAACGAGGAGCACCGCCATCTCGCGCAGGAGATGCGGAAGAAGTGCAAGGTACTGATCGCGATGGGGACCTGCGCCTGCTCCGGCGGGATCCCGGCGCTGGGGAACCTGTATCTGAAGGACGAGATCCTCAACAAGGTCTACATGGACAGCGTCTCCACCGACAAAGGCGTCGTGCCGAGCGAGGACATCCCCCCGCTCACGGATCGCGTCTACGCGATCAGCGAGGTGGTCCCGGTGGACGTGAGCCTCCCCGGCTGCCCCTCGACCCCCGAGATGGTTGCGGAAGCGCTGACGGCCCTTCTCACCGGAAAGGCGTTCTCGCTTCCCACCAAGAGCGTCTGCGACGACTGCCCGGTGATCCGGGAGAAGAAGGCGGTCTCCACGCTGAAGCGTAATCTCCAGGCGCCCGAATTCACGGTCGGCCGCCCGTTGAAGGAGATGCGGTGCCTCATGGAACTGGGGATCCTCTGTCTGGGGCCGGCCACCCGCACGGGCTGCGGGGGCAGCGAGGGGACGCCGCGCTGCATCCGGGCCTACCAGCCGTGCGAGGGCTGCTTCGGGCCGATTTCGGAGAAGGCGAACCCCATGGTGGACATGATGGGGGCCCTTTCCACCGTCGGGCTCGATCCGAAGAACCTCGCCGACCGGGCCGCAACGTTCAACCGTTTTGCCGGCGCAGGCCGCTTGCGGCCGCTGCCGAAGAGGTGAGCCATGGGAAAAACTCTCACGATACAGCCTGTCACACGGATCGAAGGACACGCGAAAATCACGATCAAGCTGGACGACGCGGGAAACGTGGACACCGCCCGTGTCAACGTCATCGAACTGCGGGGGTTCGAGCGGTTCTGCATCGGCAGGCCCGTGGAAGACATGCCGCGCATCACCCCCCGCATCTGCGGGGTGTGCCCCTGGTCCCACCACCTGGCGGCCGCCAAGGCCTGCGACGCCGTTTTCGGTGTGGAGCCGCCGCCGACGGGGCGCATGTTGAGGGACCTGTGCAACAGCATTGCCTACATGGAGGAGCACATCCTCCACTTCTATTTCCTTGCGGGGGCCGACTTCCTCCTCGGCCCGGGCGCCGACTACTCCGTCCGCAACGTCATCGGCATCCTCAAGGCGGCCCCGGACGTCGCGCGCAGGGTGGTGAAGGTGCGGCACATGTGCGCCAAGATGCTCGAGATGATCGCGGGCAAATCGATCCATCCCCAGGCGGCCGTCCCCGGCGGCTTCAGCAAGCCGATGTCCGCCGAGGAGCGCGACAAACTCAAGCCCATGGCGAACGAGGCCCTGGAGCTCGCCAAGTTCTCCATCGCGTTCGCCAAGGAGAACATCTTCCCGAAGTACCTCGACGTGGTGAAAACCCTGGGCGTCATCAACACGGGGTTCCTGGGCACGGTGGGCGCGAACGGCGCTTTCAACGTCTACGACGGCAAGCTCCGCCTCATGGCTCCCGACGGCTCCTACGAGGATTTCGCCTACGACAAATACACCGACTTCATCGCCGAGCACATCGAGTCGTGGAGCTACCTCAAGTTCCCGTACGCGAAGAAGTGGGGAGCGTTCTCGATGGGGCTTGAGAAGCCAAGCGGCATCTACCGGACCAACACGCTGGCCCGGATCAACGTCTGCGACTCCATCGACACCCCGCTTGCCAACGAGGAGCTTGCGGAGTTCCGGCAGAAATTCGGCCGGCCGGCCCAGCTCACCCTGCTCTACCACTGGGCGCGCCTGATCGAGCTGCTCTACAACGCGGAGAACGCCGTTCGCCTGCTCGACGCGCCAGAGATCACAAGCCCGGAGACCCGGGTGAAGGTGACCCCGCGGGCGGCCCGCGGGGTGGGATGCGTGGAGGCGCCGCGCGGGACGCTCATCCACGATTACACGACTGACGCCGACGGGATGGTGACCAACGTGAACCTGATCGTCGGGACGACGCACAACAACGCCCCGATCAACATGTCGGTGACCCAGGCGGCCAAGACCCTGATCAAGGGCCGCAAGTACGACCAGGGGATCCTGAACACCGACGAGA
>CAYILU010000154.1:0-4080 GCA_964364235.1 uncultured bacterium
GGAACGTGGGCGACGCCCAGCCGGGCGATCTTGTGCGGCGGAATGCCGGCGATGTCCCTTCCCTTGAACAGGATCTTCCCCATACGCGGTGCGAGAATGCCGGAAACGGCTCGAAGGACTGTGGTCTTCCCCGCCCCGTTGGCCCCGATCAACGAAACGATCTCACCCTCCCCGACCCGGAGGGAAACCCCCCTAAGCGCATGGAGGTTGCCATAATAAACATTTATATTATCAATTGTTAGCATGGTTATCTAACCTTTTTCTTCACTTTTTGTCTCTCCGGACGACCGGCGTCCCAGGTACGCCTCGATCACCCGCGGGTTCTTCCGGATCTCCGAGGGAGCCCCCTCCGCGATCACCTCTCCGAAATCCATGACGACAAGGCGCTCACAGATCCCCATCACCAGCCGCATCTGGTGCTCGATGAGAAGGATCGTCAGGCGGAACCTCCGCCTGACCTCCAGGATGAATTCCATCATCTTCGCCACCTCGGAGGGATTCATCCCCGCGGCCGGCTCGTCGAGCAGGAGGATCTTCGGCTCCGAGGCAAGCGCCCTCGCGATCTCCAGCCTCCTCTGGTCGCCGTAGGAGAGGTTCTTCGCGAGCTCCCCTTTCCGATCCTGCAGGGAGAAGAGGGAGAGGAGCTCCGTCACGTTTTCCCCGATCTCCTTTTCCCCCTCGAGATATTTTTTCGTTCGGCAAACGGCGGAAACCGGGCCGTAGGAAACCTTGGGGTGGTAGGCTGTCCGTACGTTGTCCAACACGGACAGGTTCCGGAACAGCCGGATGTTCTGGAACGTCCGCGCGATCCCCAGGCGGCTGATCCTGTGGGGCGCAAGCCCGGCGATCCGCTTCGTCTCCATCGTGACGGTGCCGCGGTCCGGCCGGTAGATCCCCGTGATCACGTTGAACACGGTCGTCTTCCCGGATCCATTCGGCCCGATCAGGCCCGCAAGCTCCCCCTTCCGCAGGCGCAGATCCACTCCGTTCAGCGCCTTGATGCCTCCGAAGTTCTTGGTCAACCCCTGCGTCTCCAGGATCACCGCCCGGCCCCTTCCCGCAAAAACCGGAATTCCCTGAGGCCGAAGAGCCCCTGGGGGCGAACCAGCATGGTGACGATCAGGAGGACCGGGATCAGCACCCACCGGAACTCGATGTATTCGGGGGGAAGGATCACCCGGAGCGCCTCGAGGAGGAAGACCCACCCGAAGGAGGCGACGAGGGTGCCGCTCATGTTCCCGAGACCCCCCAGGACCACGATCACGAGAACGTCCACCGACTTGAAGAAATCGAAGTTGCTGGGGTGCAGGAAGACGTAAAGATGCGCGTACAGGCCGCCCGCAAGTCCCGCGAAGGCGCATCCGACCACGAAGCCGGCCGTCTTGTAGCGGAACGTGTCGATCCCCATCGCCCCCGCGGCTACCTCGTCCTCCCGGATCGAGACGAGCGCACGGCCGTAGCTGGATTGGATCAGGTTCCGGATCACGAGGAAAGAGCCCCCCAGGGATACGACGGCCCACGGAAGAGTGGTCATCTTCGTGATGCCGGTCATCCCCCGCGCCCCTCCCAATCGGGGAATGAAGCTGTCCGCGTTGTCGAAGATCACCTTCATGATGATCCCGAACCCCAGCGTGGCGATGCCGAGGTAGTCCGAGGTAAGTCTCAGGGTGGAAACCCCCACAAGCCAGGCGACGAGGGCCGCGGCAGCACCTCCCGCCAGGAGAGCGCAAAGGAAGGCCGGCTGGGACTCACCCCCGAACGATTTCAGCGCGAGCGCCGCGGCGTATGCCCCGATGCCGTAGAATGCGGCGTGACCGAGGGAGAAGAGGCCGGTGAACCCGTAGATGACGTTCAACCCGAGGGCGGAGATCGCTGTGATGCAGGCCAGCTCGAACACCTGGAGCCAATACGGGTTCGCAATTCCGCTCGCATCCAGCGCATACCCCGCGGCGGTGGCGGCGGCAAGCGGGGCGAGGGCCTTGACCAGGGAGAGGGATGCCTTCACGGCCGGTTCAGACTTTCTCGGTTTTCGCGTCCCCGAAGATCCCGGTGGGCCGCAGGAGGAGCACGCCGATCAGGATGACGAAAGCGATCCCGTCCCTGTACGTGGAGGAAAGGTAGGCCGAGGTGAGCGTCTCGGACTGCCCCATGATCAGGGCCCCGAGCACGGCCCCCGGAATGCTGCCGATCCCCCCCAGGACCGCCGCGGTGAATGCCTTCAGCCCCGGCATGACCCCCATGAAGGTGTTGACCTGCGGGTAGGCGATCCCGTAGAGAACTCCCCCGACCCCGGCCAGCGCCGCCCCGATGCCGAAGGTGATCGAGATCACCAGGTTGACGTCGACCCCCATGAGCCCCGCCGTCACGGGGTCGAAGGACACCGCCCGCATCGCCCTCCCCATGCGGGTCCTGTGAACGATAAATTGCAGCAGCACGAGGCAGCACAGCGTGACGAGGAAGATGATCGCCTGGATGTTGGTCAACGAGAGATCCCCCGACTCCCAGGACGACACCGCGAACGGTCGTGGAAAGGAATAGTAGTTCGGGCCGAAGACCTGGTGGAGCGAGGTGAAATACTCCAGGAAGAGCGACACCCCGATGGCGGTGATGAGCGAGGCGATCCTGGGCGCCTGCCGGAGCGGCCGGTAGGCTACCCGCTCCACCACGATGGCCAGGGCGGCGCACCCGAGGGTGGCGAGGAGAAAGACGGCGAAAAGGGGGAGGTGAAACTTCTCGATGGCGTACAGGCCGATGAAGGCGCCGACCATGAAGACGTCGCCGTGGGCGAAGTTGATCAGCCGCACGACTCCGTAAACCATGGTATAGCCCAGGGCGATCAGGGCATAGACGAACCCCACCTGCAGCCCGTTAATGACCTGCTGAAGGAAATATTCCACCCGGACCCGCCGTCAGGGATTCACCACCTTGACGAATTTCTGCCGGCCTTTCGCAATCTCCAGGATTACGGCGCTCTTCACGGCGTCGCCGTTGCCGTCCATGGTGAACTCCCCGGTCACCCCCTTGAACCCCTTGATCCCGGCGAGCGCCTCCCGGATCTTCAGGGGATCATTGCTGCCCGCTTTCCGTATCGCCTCGAAGAGGAGATTCGTCGCGTCGTAGGCCAGGGTGCCGAGCGCGTCGGGAGTCTGGCCGAACTTTTCCTTGTACTTCTTCACCCAGCCGGCGACCTCGGGGCGGGTGTCCTCGGGCGAATAGTGGTTGGAGAAATATCCCCCCTCCATCGCGTCCCCCGCGATCTTCACCAGGTCCGGCGAGTCCCAGCCGTCGGGTCCGATCAGCGTCGCCTTGATGCCTTTCTCCCTGGCCTGCTTCGCGATCAGGCCGACCTTGTTGTAATAGTCCGGGAGGAAGAGGGCATCCGCCCCGGAAGCCTTGACCTTGGTGAGCAGGGCGGAGAAATCGACGTCGTCCTTGCCGTACGACTCGTAGGCGACGACCTTGCCGCCAAGGCTTTTGAACGCGTCGCCGAAGAACTCGGCGATCCCCTTGGAGTAGTCGTTGGAGGCGTCGAAGAGGACGGCCGCGTTCCCCTTGTGCAGCGTTTCCCGCGCGAACCTGGCCATCACCCTGCCCTGGAACGGGTCGATGAAGCAGGCGCGGAACATGAAGTCCTTCCGCTTCCCGTCGGCCACGGTCACCTTGGGGTTCGTCGCGGAGGGGGTGATCGCCGGGATTTTCGAGCTCTGCGCGAGGTCGGAAACGGGGATGGTGGCCTTCGAGGTGACGGAGCCGATGATCGCGTGGACCTTGTGCCGGTTGATCAGGAGGTTCGCCGCGTTGCTCGCCTCCGTGGGGTCGTTCTTGTCGTCGACGACCACGTAGACGATTTTCATCCCGGCGACGCCGCCTGCCCGGTTCGCCTCGTCCACGGCCATCTCGAAGGCGTTCTTCACCGATTCGCCGAAGGTCTTGACGTCCCCCGTGAGAGGGGTGATCAACCCGATCCGGATCTCGTTCGCGGTCTGCGGCTTGCATCCCGCCATGAGAAGCGCCGCCGCGAGGACGGCCGTCATTTTCCTCATTTTCTCCCCTCCGCCCGAATATTGCGCTCCCCCACCC
>CAYILU010000155.1:0-4040 GCA_964364235.1 uncultured bacterium
ATGAAAGTGCTGCTGCTCCCCTTCCTGTTTGCGGCCTCCGCCTTCTTCTCGTCGGCGGAGACGGCGTTCTTCGCCCTCCGGCGTGTGGATTTCCTGAAGTGGAAGGAGGAGGGGACCCCCCTCTCCGGCGTGATCGAGAAGATGCTTGAGACGCCGGGGAAGCTGATCGCCACGATCTTCATCGGCAACGAGGTCGCCAACGTCGCGATCTCCTCGGTGATCGCTTCCCTCCTCATCCAGGCGTTCCCCGCGCACGGGGGACCGCTCGCTCTCATCCTCGGAACGCTCGGCATCCTCATTCTCGGGGACATCGCCCCGAAGTGCATCGCCTGGCCGAGGGCCAGGAGCTGGGCGCTTCTCGCCGCCCGTCCGCTCCGTTTTTTCTCGCGGCTCGTCGGTCCGCTCAGGTTCCTCCTGGAAAAGATGGCCTCCGGGATTCTGCGGCTGATCGGGGGAGGGTCCCTCCCGGCCGCCGCCGGAGGGCTTTCCGAGCGGGAATTCCGCGCGCTCGTGGACGTGGGGGAGGAGACCGGAACGCTGGACGCCGGCGAGAAGGAGCTTATCCACAACATTTTCGAGATGACCGACAAGAGGGCCGGGGAGATCATGACGCCCCTGGCGGACGTGTTCATGGTCCCCGTCGGCCTGCCGTACGCCGAACTGCTTGCCCGGTTTCGCACGTATCGCCGCTCGCGCATCCCCGTGTACGAGGGAGAGCGGCAGAACGTGATCGGCATCCTGCACTTCAAGGAGCTCCTCCTCCCGATGGCTGAGGGAAGCGGCGATTTCGAGTGGGGCGCGCTGGTGAAGCCCCCCTTCGTCGTCCCCGCGTCGAAGAAGCTCCCCCTCCTGCTGCGCGAGTTCCAGAAGCTAAAGTCCCACTTGGCACTGGTGGTGGACGAGTTCGGCGAGCTGGTCGGGATCGTCACGCTGGAGGACCTCCTCGAGGAGTTGTTCGGCGACATCCGGGAGGAGCACGAACGGGAGGAGAAGGAGGTGGTCGGCAGGCCGGACGGTTCGTACCGCGTTCTGGGGAAGATGGCCATCCATCGGTTCAACGAATCGTTCGGGACCGACCTCCCCGACCAGGAGTGGGACACCGTCGCCGGGCTCCTGCTCCACGAGTTCGGCAGGCTCCCGTCGAGGGGGGACTCGATCGACCTGGGGCTCCTGCACTTTACCGTGGAGCGGCTCAAGGGGATTCGCATCGTGGAGATCGGCGTCCGGGAGATCCGCGGGGGGAAGGGATAAGCCGTGGAGTTGTACGCCACCATCGCGTTCTGCCTCCTGATGCAGGGCCTGTTCACGGGCGCGGAGATGGTCCTCGTCTGCGCGGACCCCCACAAGCTGACGGAGCGTGCGAGGCGGGGCGATCGGGGCGCGGAGCTCGCGCTGAAGCTTTTATCCCGGCCCGAGTGGGCCATCTCCACGACGCTCACCGGCACGAACTTCTTCGTGGTTCTGGCCACCGTGATCGCCACCTCCCACTTCCTCCCGCGCTTCGGGGGGCGGGCGGAGCTTGCGGCGGTCGTGGCGGTCACCCCGCTGGTGATCCTCCTCGGCGAGATCGTCCCCAAGAGCTTCGCCCAGCCGCGGGCGGACGCGCTTGCGGGAGGCGCGGCCAGCTTCATCTGGTACGCGAGGCTTGCGCTCTATCCCCTGGTGGCAGTCGTTTCCTTCTTCGCCCGCATCCTCTCCCGCCCGTTCGGCGGGGTGCCCCCCGTGCACGGGATGGTCACCCGGGAAGAGTTGCGGATGATCCTGCAGGCGAGCAGGGGCGGCTCGGACGTGGAGGCGCACGAGCGGGCCATGGTGCGCCGCGTTTTCCGGTTCGGGGAGAGGAAGGTCTCCGACATCTTCCGGCCTCTGCCCCAGGTCGTCGCGCTGCCGGAAGAGGCGTCCTGCCGGGACGCGGCGCTTCTGGCCTCGCGGAGCGGCTATTCCCGTTACCCGGTCTACCGGGAGCGGGTCGACCGGGTCGTCGGGTTCCTGCACATCCTCGACACGGTGGGCAACCCCCCCGAGGCTCCGGTCCGGCCCCTCCTTCGCAAGGCCCTCTTTATCCCGGAGCTGATGCCCGTCGACGAACTGATGCGGAGGTTCCAGGAAGAGAAGACCTCCTTCGCCGCGGTCGTCGACGAGTTCGGCGGCGTGACGGGGATCGTGACCGCGGAGGACGTCGTGGAGGAGGTCGTGGGAGAGATCGAGGATGAATACGACCGGGGGATGGAATATTATAAAAAAATCGCCGCGAACGAGTTCCTCGTGCCGGGGAAGATGGAGATCCGCCGGTTCGAGGAGGAGCTGGGCGCACCCCTTCCCGCGGGCGACTATTCCACGGTGGGAGGGATGCTGATCTCTCTGGCGGGGAGGATTCCCGCCGCGGAGGAGACCTTTTCCGTGCCGGGCGCCGATTTCACGGTGGCGCGCGCCTCGGAGCGCGCCGTCAAGGAGGTCCGCGTGGTCCTTTCGGCCCGGCGGGAGGGCGAGGAGGAGAGAGTGGGGAAACCGGAGACGGAGCCCGGCGGGGGGTCGGAATGACCGCGGAGATCCTGCGAAAGCTTCTCAAGGAAGTGGCGAACGGGAAGACGTCCGTGGAAGGGGCGTTCCGGAAGATGCGCTCCCTGCCGTTCGAGAGCCTGGGGATGGCGAACGTCGACCACCACCGGGCGATTCGCCAGGGAATCCCCGAGGTGATCCTCGGCGAGGGGAAGACCGCGGCGCAGGTCACCTCCGTCGCGCGCGCGATGCGGCGCGCAGGCGCCTCCGTCCTGATCACCCGCCTCGACGAAGCCAAGCGGAAGGCGGTCCGGAAGAGTTTTCGCGGGGCACTCCTTTATCCCGAGGCACGCTGTGCGGTGATCCGATCCGCGAAGCCGAAGATCGCGGGGAAGGGGACGATCCTTGTGGTCACCGCCGGCACATCCGATATCCCGGTGGCGGAGGAGGCCGCGGTGACTGCCGAGTTCCTGGGGAACCGGGTCGAGCGGCTCTTCGACGTCGGTGTCGCGGGAATCCACCGGCTGCTGCTGCAGAAGGAGGCGCTCCTCTCGGCGCGCGTCATCGTGGTGGTCGCGGGGATGGAGGGGGCGCTCGCTTCCGTCGTCGGGGGGCTGACCGACAAGCCCGTGATCGCCGTCCCCACCAGCGTCGGCTACGGGGCGAGCTTCGGCGGGGTCGCGGCGCTCCTCGGTATGCTCAACTCCTGCGCCCCGACCGTGGGCGTCGTGAACATCGACAACGGTTTCGGCGCCGGCGTCCTCTCCTCGGTGATCAACCGGCTATAATGCTCAAGTCGCGTTCGCGGCGAAACGTAAGTTGAAAATCGCCTAATCAGCGGCGGGGCCTCAATCGAAGCCGGGCAGCCGTCCGCTGCAACGAGTGGTTGGGCGGCAGTTAAAATAAATCGGGTATATCTAAAGCAATGCAAAGAGCATGATTGAGAGCTTGTATCTTCTTGGGAGAGAGCGTGCCAACATAATTGGTCAACGACGTTTTCGGCAAACTGACCAGTTCATCGCAGTGGATGCCGCTTTCATGTTTCAGGCCCTCATCAACACCAACAGCAACCTGAGTCGACAAGCCGTGATGAACTGAATATACAGGGGCGCAAATTACCGTTGAAAAGCGGGAGTCGAGCAAGACCTGTCGACTAACAACGACGAAAACTCGGTATTTTTTCGGATCTCTTGCGGAAGGATTGGGAACGCGGTAGAGTTCGCCGCGTTTCATGGAATCACTTGGTAGGTCAGGACATCACTGGCCTCCTGATTAAGGCGTTCCGCTTGGCGGTTGATAATATCAAGGTCCCTCGCATTCTGCCGATCTCGAATAACCTGAGATATATAGGCCCTAACAGCCTTCTCGATAAAATCCGACCTGCTCTTGTGCGGCCCCGACTGCTCATCGATGGCTTTCAGCAAGTCCTCAGCTAGCGTGACAGATGTCTTCACTTTCATACCACCAACATACCTCCAATCATCCCCCGTTGTCAATTGCTATTCCACGATCTGTCTGCCCAACGCTCGGCTTAAGCTGCG
>CAYILU010000156.1:0-4006 GCA_964364235.1 uncultured bacterium
CCGCCTGGTCCTCGCCGCCGCGGTGCTCTTCCCCGCCACGTCGTTCGCATCCGGTGAGGACCCCTCCCTCCCTCTCCTCCTGTATCTCGTTGCGATCCTCCTCGCCGCGAAGGTCATGGGCCACCTGTCGGCGCTCGTCGGGCAGCCGGCCGTCCTCGGGGAGCTCCTGGCGGGGATCCTCCTCGGCAACTTTCATCTCCTTGGCGTCCACGGCTTCGAGGGGATCGCCGCCGACCCCTACGTGGACATCGTGGCGCGGCTGGGCGTCGTGGTCCTTCTTTTCGGTGTGGGGCTGGAATCGACGATCCGGGAAATACTGCGCGTGGGGCTTTCCTCCTTCCTTGTCGCCGTCCTGGGGGTAGCCCTGCCATTCGCCCTGGGCTGGGGAGTCGGCGCGTGGCTCCTCCCGGACGCCTCCGCACTTGCCCACGCTTTCCTCGGCGCAACGCTCTGCGCCACGAGCGTCGGGATCACGGCCCGCGTCCTCCAGGACATCGGGAAGTCCCGCGGTAAGGAGGCAAGGATCATCCTCGGAGCCGCGGTGGTTGACGATGTCCTGGGGCTGATCATCCTCGCCGCCATCTCCGGCGCCATTGTCGCCGCAAATACCGGAGGGGGCTCATTCGACATCTGGCCGGTGTCCTGGATTGCGCTCAAGGCCTCCGGCTTCCTGGTCGTATCCCTCCTGCTCGGCGCCCTGATCACGCCGAAGATCTTTTCGACGGCAGCCAGGCTCAAGGGGCCGGGGGTCCTCATCGGCGTCTCGCTCGCCTTCTGCTTCCTCCTCGCCCACCTGGCGGGGATCTCGGGGCTGGCCCCGATCGTGGGGGCTTTCGCCGCGGGGCTCATCCTCGAGCCGGTCCACTTCCAGAAGTTCGGCGAGCGGAACATCCACTACCTCGAGGAGGGCCTCCGCCCCCTGACGGAGTTCCTGGCGCCCGTGTTTTTCGTCCAGATGGGCGCCAAGGTGGATGTCACGATACTGGCTTCCCCCGAGGCGCTCTGGCTCGCGCTTGCGCTGACGGTCGCAGCGATCCTGGGAAAGCAGTCGTGTTCCCTTGGCGTCATGGAGAAAGGGATCAACCGGTGGGCAGTGGGGCTCGGGATGATCCCGCGGGGGGAGGTCGGCCTCATCTTCGCGAGCATCGGCTCGACCCTCGTCCTCGGGGGGGAGCGGATCATCAGCGGGGTCACCTATTCGGCGGTGGTCATCATGGTCATCGTGACCACGCTCGTCACGCCGCCCCTGCTCAAGTGGTCGCTGACCTCCCGTCAGGAACCCGCAGGCGACGGCTGACCGCGTTTCTTTTCGTTTACACGTCCCCCGACAGTTCCGTGATTTCCGCGCTGTCGCTGATCTCGATGGCCCCCTTCACGCTCATCGCGGCGGGGCATTTCTCCTCGTAAACCCGGAGCGCCTCGCGAGCGTCCGCCGTTTTCCCCGGGGGGACCTTCATGGTGTATTTCACCCGGATTTTCGTGATGCGCAGCACCCCGTTCACATCCTCGACGTCTCCTTCCACGTCGGCCCGGAACCGATCGCCGAAGGTGGGGATCTTCTTTCCGGCCAGCACCGTGGCCAGTGTCCCCATCATTCAACCGCCCACCGCACCCACGATGTGGTCCAGCGTGGCGGCGTGCTCCTTCTCGGGCTCGACCTTGTAGAAGTGCTTGATCCCGCCGTGGACGCCGTAGTAGACCGGTTCCGCGAACCCCTCGATTACGGCCTTTCGCGTCGGGCCCTTTTCCCTGGTGATCACGATCCGCGATGTGTGAACGACCTGTCCCATGTTCTCCTCCTCCATGCTCTGGTATTGTTTGACAGTTCCGCGCCAGGCATGGTTTCAAATGATCTGTCCATGTATTGCCAACGGCCCGGGATCGTCAATGGAATTCTAATGCGATTCCGACGCCTCGATCGCACGGAGCGCAGACAAAGCCCCGTCGGGGATCGACAGGTGCGGATCGTCGATCCACGGTTCGCGGGGATTGATCCGGACGACCGTCACCCCTCTTCGACGTCCGAGACGTTCACTCAGGTGCCGGATGGTCGGGACGGAGGTACCGGCCCCCATTTCGACGACCACCATCCCGCGATCCCTGTTCTCCTCAAGGAACGTCCCGAACAGGGTTTCCTGGCGGTCCGTGCGGTCGCCCACCCAGGAAAAATCGCTGAACATCAGCACGTTGGGCCTCGCAACCCCGCCGCACCGGATGCAACGCGGGATATGCAAGGCCCTCATGGTGTCGTGGTCGACCGGGATCTCCTCCCGGTTCGGCCAGATCGCGCCGGAGCAGGGCGCAAGGCACTGCAGGTGGTGGATGGAGCCGTGGACTTCCAGCACTTTCCCTTCCTCGAACCCCGCCTTCTGGAACTGGCCGTCCACGTTGGAGGTGACGACGAAATGCTCCAGGCCGAAACGCTCGATCCGCCGTTGCAGGATCCGAAAACCCTCGTGGGGCTCCGCCGAACGGTAGAGGTTGGTGCGGTGGCCGTAGAATCCCCAGCCGAACGCCGGGTCGTGTTGAAAATGGGCCGGGTTGGCCGCTTCCACGAAGGTCAATCCGAGCCGCTCGTACATCGGATACGCCTTCCAGAACCCCTTCTCCCCCCGAAAGTCCGGCAATCCGGAGTCCACCCCCATCCCGGCTCCGGCGGTGATCACCAGGACCTCTGCCTTCCGGATCGCATCGGCCGCGTTTCGGCAAACCTCGGCGGAATCCATCCCGTCCCCCGTTCCACTCGTCCCATCCGATAGTATTTCTTCCCGGACCTGTTGTCCAACACCTCCCACACCAAGCGGATTTTTCCCTTGATGGAATATCGTGGAATTGGCATCATTGATCCGGGAGAAAGGGGGGAAAATGGAGCCCAGCAAAGTCGTCGTGCGCTTTCGCGACGGAAAGATCGTCAAGGGGTACACCCGGAATTTTTTCCCGAACAAACCCACTTTCCATGTTCACCCTCGCAACGCGATAAACCCGGATGAACTGCTGGAAATATCCATCGATGACCTGAAGGGGGTTTTTTTCGTCCGGGATTTTCTGGGGAACAGAACCCACAAAGAGAGAAAAAAGGTTTCCTTGGAAGACAAACCCCAGGGCCGTTTTCTGGAAGTGACCTGCAAAGACAACGAGGTGATCATCGGATCGAGCGCAGGGTACGACGCCAAGCGTCCCGGTTTTTTCGTTTTTTTCCTCGATGCGCTGGGAAACAATATCAAGGCCTACATCGTGTCCGCCGCCGTGAGCAAAGTTCGATATCTCTGATTTCCTTTCCCCATATAGGTATGTTAACATACCTATATGGGCAACCCACTCACCCCGCCGCAACAGCAGGTCCTGACGTTCATCCGGGAGTTCATGGCGCGCCACCGGTTCGCCCCCACGGCGAAAGAGATCGCCGCCCGCTTCGGGATCGCCGAGAAAAACGGCTTCTACTACCTGGACGTGCTGGAACGCAAGGGGCACCTCCGGCGCGGGAAGCACCGGCCCCGGCGGATCGAGTTCCCGGGAGATCCCCTGCCCCGCCATCCCGTACGGGTCCCCGTCCTGGGCCGGGTCCCCGCCGGCAGCCCCCTGGAGGCGGTCGAGGAGATCGAGGAGGAACTCTTCCTGGACCCCTCCCTGTTAGGGGAGGGGGAGGTCTTCTCCCTGCGCGTCAAGGGAGACAGCATGACGGATGCCCACATCTGCGACGGGGATTACGTCCTCGTCCGGGCGCAGCCAGGCGCCGAACCCGGGGAAATCGTAGTGGCCGTGATCGACGGAGAGGCCACGGTCAAGCGATTCGGCAGGCAACGGGGAAAGATCCGGCTCGAGGCGGCGAACCCGGCATACCCGCCGATCGTCGTTCCCGTGGACTCCCCTTCCTTCCGCATCGCGGGCAAGGTCATCGGCATCTTCCGAAAAATTTAGGAGCGGCCGTCATGTCCCCCGTCGACATCGAGCGCGCCTCCTCCATCTGCCTCTCTCCGCCGCCGGGGAAGATGGCGGGAATCTTCGG
>CAYILU010000157.1:0-4001 GCA_964364235.1 uncultured bacterium
TTGATTTAATTGGTAGCGGGGCCAGGATTTGAACCTGGGACCTTCGGGTTATGAGATGCGGCCGCAAGTGATTGAATTTATTGATTTAATTGGCTTTTT
The DNA here is from genome assembly GCA_964364235.1 of uncultured bacterium. GTDB lineage: Bacteria > Desulfobacterota > Deferrimicrobia > Deferrimicrobiales > Deferrimicrobiaceae > JAKALO01. The sequence goes on from CAYILU010000157.1 coordinate 100, forward strand.
CGCTTTTCATTGAGGAATTCGGCAAAAATTTTCATCAATGATTTTGATAGGTTGTGAAGGGCTTTTAACAACTTTGATTCCTCGTGGGCACAATTTGGGCACACTATTTTTTGGGAATAAAACAAGGCGAAGACCCAGAATCTTCCAAGAAGTCATGAGTGTCCTCGGGGCTTGAGATCCCGGGGATCCCTCCTTCCACGAGATCTGACCTCCCCGGAAACCGCGTCAATTGGGCTTTGATACACCCGAAAAACCCGAAAGGTCCGTTCCCCCCCTTTCAAAGCATGCCACCAGCGTAAGGCGGGTCGTTCTCGGCGTGGTGGCTCACCGCCATCCACCACGAGTTGCCATCGCCGAATGAAGCCCTCCGGGTCTGCAAATTGGTTCGAGTCCCACATTGCTCCCCGAATGTGCCCGCCTACTAACCGCCAGGGAAGTGTCGCGGAGCCAGGAGTCCGGTTCCGGATCGTCCACTACTACGGCTCCTACTCGAACGCCCATCGAAGGAAGTCGCTCCGCCGTCAGGCGCTCACGCTGCCGAACCCTGAAGAGGCACCCCCGAAACCTGAGCCGGAGCCCGCCTGGCTCAAAGCCAGCCGCAACTCGGCGCGTGTGCGGGATTGGGATTTCCGTGAGGATTATTTCCTCCGTGATTCTGATCATGTCCTCACGTTATCGCATATAGTGTCCCTTGATCGGTTGTACGATCACGAGAGAGCCTGAGCCCAAGGTAAATCCGATGCGGACCATGCACATCAGAAAACCCTATCTGGACCAGATCCGCGAAGGCCGGAAAACCCTCGAAGTCCGCGTCGGATACCCGGGAATCTTGAAGATAGGTCCGGGGGAGGTCATCGAGATGATCGGGGGCGAGGAGCGCCTGATCGTCCGGGTGAAGGACATCCGGAGATACGCAAGTTTTGAGGACATGGTGGCCACCGAACCGGCCGATCGAATCGCGCCCGGGATCGTCTCCAGGAAGGAACTGCTGAGGGCAATCCGGGAGATCTACCCTTCCGACCGCGAGCGGCTGGGCGTCGTCGTCCTGGAAGTGCGTCCCGAACACGAAGCGCTTCAGCTTGGAACACGGTAATGGAATGACCCCCATGGATGCTCTTCCTCCGCTCCGCGTCGACATCGACCTGATCCCGGCGAACATCGGAGGGCGCGAGCTCCTCGTTGTGCGGGATCCCCTAGGGATCGTCCGCCCCAACACCGCCCTCAATCCGGAGATCGTGCCATACCTTCACCTTTTCAACGGATCCTTAACGGTCGGCGACCTGCAAGTGGCCATAATGCGCCACCGCGGCGGGACCCTCGTTTTCCGGTCGGAGGCGGACGATCTCCTCAAAGAACTGGACCGGCTGGGGCTGCTGCAGACGCAAGCGTACCGGGAGGCCAGCGAGCAAATCGCCCGGGAGTTCGCGGAGAAGGCCGATCGCCCGGCCGCGCTTGCAGGGAGCGCCTATCCGGCCGATCCCGGCGAGCTTGCATCTCTTCTTGACCGGATCCTCGCCCTTCCGGGACCTACGCCCCTACCGGAAGCCATCTCCGGCGTGCCGTGCGCCCTCGCGGCTCCCCACATCGACCTGAGGGTTGCAGAGAAGACATACGGCCTCGCCTACCGGACGATCCGCCCCTTGAACCCATCCGCCATCCTGCTTCTCGGGACCGGCCACGCGCTCGGGGGAAACCGGTACAGCATATCCACAAAGACGTTCGAGACCCCCCTTGGACGGGTCCCTTCCGACCGGGAGGCGGCGGAAAAGCTCCGTGAGGCCGCGCCGGAGGCGCTTGCCGCAGACGACTTCGCCCACAGGAGCGAGCACTCGCTGGAGTTCCAGCTGCTGTTTCTCCAGAGGATCTTCCCGATGGAGAAGGTCCCAATACTGCCCGTGCTGTGCGGTCCCATGGAGGACCTGTTCGCGCGGGTCGGCTCGCCGCTGGACGTTCCGGCGATCAGCGCCTTCATCGCGTGCTTGAGAGATTGGCTCGCGGCGCCTCCCGAGGGAAAGTTCGTCGTTGCAGGGGTCGACCTCTCGCATGTCGGCCCGAAGTTCGGCGACCCCGAGCCTGCAAGGGCGCTGGAACCCTCCTTCCGCACCTTCGACAAGGATCTGCTTGCATCCCTGGAAGAGGGCAACGCCGACAGGTTCTTTGCCGCCGGTGCGAACGTCGGGAACAGGTTCCGTGCATGCGGCTTCTCCGCGCTGTGGACCCTCCTGGCGCTCCTTCCCGGTGTCCGCGGCATCGTGTTAGATTACGGCGTCTGGCACGAGGAGCCGACACGGTCCGCTGTCAGCTTCACGGCAACGGCGTTCCATCGCTGATGCCTCGCTCCATGCTGTGGATCGGCATTGAACTTTGACCCGCTTTGGGGCGTTATCGGCATTAGGTTAACCGTCATCACAAACCTCGCGGGGAATTCCGCGGGGCGTGGCTCTCTCAGAGCCTCTAGCCGCCCTGTTGAGTCGATCTTGATGCAACCCGCCCGGACTCTGTAGATCCTCTCGGCGGGGAAGGCCGGCTCGAAGAGATCGGCGGTCTTTTCGGGCAAGGTTTCCGTCCTGCCCAGGACGAGGTATCCCCCCTCCTCCAACGACGCGGCAAGCATCCGGGCGACCGAGAGTCGTTGATCCGGGCCGAAGTAGGTGAACGCCGCGTTGCGGCACAGGATCAGGCCGAATCGTCCCGGGGAGCCGTCGCGCAGCAGGTCCATCCTTCGGAACGACACCGAGTGTCTCACCTCCTCGCGGACGCAATACGAATCGCCCTCCCGGTTGAAATATCTCCTCCTGAGCGCGTCGGGGACCTCCCGGAGGCTGCTTTGCGGGTAGCGTCCTGCCGCAGCGCGCTCCAGGGACACCGCGTCAATATCGGTGGCAAGCAATCGGATGGGCGGCTTCTCTCCGGGCAGTTCCTCCCAGGCAATCCGGAGCGAGTACGGCTCTTCCCCGGCGGCGCATCCCGCGGACCAGACGGCCGCAGGTGTCCCTTTCGCGGCCAGGCGAGGGAGAACCTCCCGGGACAGGACCTGGAACACCCTCGCGTTCCGGAAGAACCGGGAAATCGTGACGACCAGGAGGGAGCGGAGCGCCTCCCGCTCCGACGGGTCGCGCCGCACCAGGTCCCGGTAGCGGGGGAACTCGTGGATCCCCGCCGATTCCATCCGGCGGACGATCCGCCTCCTGATGTTGCGGCGGCGGTACGCCGACGGGCACAGTCCAAAGGGGGGAAGCACCTCCGAGAGAAACGCGTCGAACTCATTCGAAGTCACTGTCGACCCCCTTATCGTGTGACCGGGCCCCCGTTCCGGAAGCAGTATACTGGACATGACCGGGGGACCTGTCCCAAGGATATCGCGGTATGCCTGCGGAGACCCGATTCATCGCCGACGTCATGCTCGGGAAGCTGGCCACGTGGCTGCGCCTCCTGGGATGCGACGTCGAATACTTCCCGAAGATATCGGACGACGATCTCGTCGAGAGGGCGTTCCGAACCGGCCGCGTGATCCTCACGCGGGATACGGAGCTGATCCGGCGCCGGAAGGTGCGGGACAACCATTTCTTCGTGCGGGGCGACGGCTTCCGGGATCAACTCCGGCAGGTCGCGGAACGCTTCTCCATCGTCCCGTTCGGCCGGATCATGACTCGGTGCCTGCGGTGCAACGAGACGCTCATGGTCATCGATCGGTCGGAGGTGCGGGACCGGGTCCCTCCCTACGTCTTTGAGACGCAACGCGACTTCCGGACATGCGGTCGCTGCGGACGTGTCTACTGGAGAGGCACGCACCGGGACAAGGCGCTGACGCAGGTGATCGAGATTTTCGGCGTGCAGAAGTAACCGGTCGCACGGCCCACCGGCCCGACCGGGTCCCCCCGGAACAGGTCTGACGCAACAGT
>CAYILU010000158.1:0-1763 GCA_964364235.1 uncultured bacterium
CCGGCGGCCGCGCGCGCCAGCTCTTCCGGCGAGGGAAGGACGAACAGCCGGTCCGGGCTAGGAGCCCCTCCGGTCACGGGGTCCTCCACCGGTCTCTCCCGGCCGTCATCAGCGCGTCGGCCTCGGGCGGCCCCCAGCTCCCTGACGGATAGAAGGAAAGATCCCGGGCCGGATCCTCCTCCCACCGGCGCAGGAACGGGTCGAGCAGCGCCCACGAGGTTTCGACCTCCTCCTCGCGCGGGAAAAGCGTGGGGTCCCCGTGCATGACGTCGAGCAGCAGCCTGCCGTACGCCGGGGTGCTCTTCGTCCCGAACGCCTCCCGGTAGGCGAAATGAAATTCGACCGGCCGCACGCAGACCGCGGGGCCGGGCTCCTTGGCCCCGAACCGCAGGAAGATCCCCTCCTCGGGCTGGATGTTGATGACCAGGAGGTTCGACTCGAGCTGTCCGCACGCCGTTTCCTTGAACAGCAGGGAGGGGGCGGGATGGAACTGGACCGCGATCTCGGAGACTTTCCGGGCCATCCGCTTCCCCGTACGCAGGTAGAAGGGGACGCCGGCCCACCGCCAGTTGTCGATTTCCAGCCGGAGCGCGGCGTAGGTCTCCGTGAACGATTGCGGAGAGACGCTCTTCTCCGCGCGGTACGCGGGGACCCGGACCCCCCCGATCTCCCCCTCCGCGTACTGCCCCCGGACGCACACCTCTCCCACGCGCTCCCGGGAGACGGGCCCGACCGATCTCAGCAGCTTCAGCCTCTCGCCCCGAACGTCGCCCCCGTCGAGCGAGGCCGGCGGCTCCATCGCCACGAGCGCCAGGAGCTGGAGGAGATGGTTCTGGATCATGTCCCGGACCGCCCCCGCCTCCTCGTAGAAGTCGCCCCTCCCCTCGACGCCGATCGATTCCGCCACGGTGATCTGGACGTGGTCGACGAAATTGCGGTTCCAGACCGGCTCGAAGATCCCGTTCCCGAAGCGGAAGACGAAGATGTTCTGGACGGTCTCCTTTCCGAGGAAGTGGTCGATGCGGAACACCTGCTCGTCCCGGAACACAGAGAGGATTTCCCGGTTGAGCGTTCGCGCACTCGCGAGATCCCGCCCGAACGGTTTCTCGACGATCAGGCGGCGGAAGCCCGGGAGGTCGGCCGTCGGGGCGGCAAGGCCCGCCTCTCCGATCCTTCGCACGAGTGAGGCGTAGTGCCGCGGGGCGACCGCGGCGTAGAAAACGATGTTGCCCGGGTTCCCGCCGGCGGCGCAGAGAGACCGGATGCGCGCGCAGAGGCCCGTGTAGATATCCGGGTTCTCGAGGTCCGCAGGGTGGTAGAAGATGCGGGACGCGAACTCGCGGAAGCGCGCCTCGTCGAACGCCCCCTGCGCCTGTCCACGCGCGGCTTCGAGAAGCAGGGACCGGAATGCATCGTCCGGGTGCGCGGTCCGGGAAACCCCGAGCACCGCGAAGCCTTCCGGAAGAAGCCCTTCCAGGAAAAGGCCGAAGAGGTCGGGGACGAGCAGGCGGCGCGTGAGGTCCCCCGACGCGCCGAAGATGACCAGAAGGCTAGCCCATCGCCTCACCCTTTCTTCTCCGTCGGTGTCTTCACGGCGTGCCCCCCGAACTCGTTCCGTAGCGCCGCGAGCATCCGCATCGCGAACGGGTTCTCCTGGCGGGAGAGAAAACGCATATAGAGGGACAGGCCGATCGCGGGGAGCGGCACTCCGGCCTCGATCGACCGCTCCACCGTCCATCGCCCCTCGCCGGAGTCCTCCACGT
>CAYILU010000158.1:1863-4001 GCA_964364235.1 uncultured bacterium
CCGGCCTCGATCGACCGCTCCACCGTCCATCGCCCCTCGCCGGAGTCCTCCACGTACGGGGAGAGCCCGGAGAGAGAAGGGTCTTTCGTCAAGGCCCGGCCGGCCAGCTCGAGCAGCCAGGACCGCACCACGCTCCCCCGGTTCCAGAGGGCGGCGATCGCGGGGAGGTCGAGGGGGAAGGGCGCCGTCGAAAGGAGCTCGAACCCCTCGGCGTACGCCTGCATCATCCCGTACTCGATCCCGTTGTGGACCATCTTCACGAAGTGCCCGGAGCCGTGCGGACCCATGTAGGCGAACCCGCCGGGCGGCGCCAGGGTGGCGAGAACCGGCGAGACGACGCGGAACGCCTCCTCGTCGCCGCCGCCCATCAGGCAGTAGCCCTCGGAAAGCCCCCAGATCCCGCCGCTCGTCCCCACGTCGAGGAAACGGATCCCGCGCCCGCCGAGCCGCTTCGCGCGGCGCGGGGCGTCCTTGTACATCGAGTTGCCGCCGTCGACGACGATGTCCCCCGGGGAAAGGATCGGCTGGAGGATCTCGATGTTTTCGTCGACGGGGGCGCCGGCCGGGACCATCAGCCAGACGACCCGGCAGGGAGAAATCTTCCCGACGGCGTCGGCGAGATCTCCCGCGGGAATGGCCCCTTCCGCGGCCGCCTCCCCGACGGCGGCCGCCGACCGGTCGAAGGCCACCACCTCGTGCCCGCCGCGCAGCAGCCGCCGGGTCATGTTCAACCCCATCTTTCCCAGGCCAACCATCGCGATCCGCATGGCGCTCTCCCCCGTCCGCCGGGTTATCGGTTTTTCACGTCAGGCGACGCCCGTTGATTTGAGTCTCCGCTCGATGGCCGAGAGAAGCTTGCAGAAGGAATCGGCGAAGCTCTGCACGCCGTCCCGGGTGAGGGTTTCGCACACCTCCTCGATCCCGATCTCCAGAAGCCCCAGGTCCGCCAGGACGGCCCTGGCTTCCCGCTCCCTGCGGGTCAGGGTGTCCAAAACCACCCCGTGGTCCCGAAAAGCGTCCATCGTCTGCGGGGGCATCGTGTTGACCGTATCGGGTCCGATCAGCTCCTCGACGTATTTGACGTCCGAGTACAACGGGTTCTTCGTCCCCGTGCTCGCCCAGAGCGGACGCTGCGCCCTTGCACCCTTCGCGGCCAGCTCGCGCCACCCGGGGGCGGAAAAGATCGCCCGGAACCTCGCATAGGCCAGCCGCGCGTTGGCGACAGCGACCTTTCCCTGCAGGTCAAGCGCCATATCCGCCCGGGGAGAGCCGGGCCACCTCGGGATCGTTGCCTGGAGAAGCTTGTCGACGGCGGTATCCACCCGGGATACGAAGAAGGAAGCCACCGAGGCAACGCCCCGAGGGTCGCCCCCGGCGGCGATCAGCCGTTCCACCCCGCGGATGTAGGCCTCCGCCACCTCCTCGTACCGCTTCACGGAGAAGATGAGCGTCACGTTGACCGGGATTCCCCTGGCGATCCCCTCCTCGATGGCGGGCAGCCCTTCCCGCGTGGCGGGGATCTTGATGAGCACGTTCGGACGGGAAACCGCCCGGAAGAGCTCCTCCGCCTTCAAAATCGTCCTTTGCGTGTCGTACGCCAGGTCCGGGTCGACCTCCAGCGAGACATACCCGTCGGATCCCGCGGTCGCGTCGTGTACCGGCCGTAGGACGTCGGCCGCCCGGCGGATGTCCTCCGTGGCGATCGCGACGTATGCTTCCGGGACGCTCTTGCCGGACGATGCAAGCGCCCGGATCTGGTCGTCGTATTCGCGGCTCCCGGAAATCGCCTTTTCGAAGATCGTCGGGTTCGAGGTGACGCCCCGGATCCCGTCCTCCTCGACCAGCCTCGCAAGCTCCCCGGACTCGATCAGCCCCCGGTGTATGTAGTCAAGCCAGGGGCTCTGCCCCATCTTCCCCAGCTTGACCAGCGGATTTCTTTTCATCTTCATCAGGCATTCCCCCCGGTTTCCTGAAGAACCGCTTTCGCCCTCGCCGCCACGTTCCCGGGGGTGATCCCGAACTCCATGAACAGGCGGTCCCCCGGCGCGGATGCGCCGAACCGGTCGATCCCCACCGCGACCCCCTTCTCTCCGAGGTACCGCCCCCACCCGAAGGTGCTCCCCGCTTCCACGGAGACG
>CAYILU010000159.1:0-3964 GCA_964364235.1 uncultured bacterium
CCCACCCCCCCCAAGGCATCGCCGGGAAAGAGCGCGATCGACGACATTCTCAGCAAGGTCGCCCTGCCGGAAGGGGCGTCCGCCCCGGCCGCCGAGACACGAACCATCATCACTCAGATCGAAGCCGTTCTTCAAGCCATATTACGGCACGTCTTCTCGGACAAGGAGTTCCGGAGCCTCGAGTCCGCGTGGCGAGGCGTGCAGACTCTCCTCCATCAGGGGATCGGCGACGGCGATATCGAACTCGAACTCGTCCCTGTGACGATGGAAACGCTGGAGGAAACGCTCGGCCGCCTGACGTTGACGTGCGCGGATAACCTCCCTTCCCTCGTGCTGATCGACCTCCCGTTCGATAAAACACCGTATCGCGTCGAGCTCCTGGAGAAGGTGGCGATCTTCGCGGAGACGCTCCTCGCGCCCGCCGTGTGCTGCGGCTCTCCCGGGGTGCTGGGGCTCGGGAGCTGGGAAGAGCTGTCTAAACTCCCCTACCTTCCCAACGTTCTGGACGAGCCGGAATTCGCCAAGTGGCGGCGGCTTCAGGGGCTCCCCGCCGCCCGGTGGGTAGCGGTCGCTTGCAACTCTTTCCTCGCCCGCCTGCCTTACGGCCCCGACAACAAGCCGTCGAAGGTGCGGTTCGACGAGCCCGAAGGGCTCTTCGTGAGCCCCGTTTGGGCTGTCGGCGCGCTGATCGCCCAAAGCATACGGAAGCACGGCTGGCCGACGCGGTTCACCGAATGGCCGAAGAACCGCCTGGAAAACCTCCCGCTCCGGGATTACGAACGGGGGCACAAGATCCCCACCGAGACGACGATCGGCGAGGACCGGCTGATGCAGTTCACGAAGGCGGGCTTCACGCCGCTTGCGTCCGCTCTCGACAAGGATATCGCCTTTACACCCGCCGAGGCGACGCTGGCCCGCGGCTCCCTCCGGTACCAGCTTCTCCTCTCACGGATCGCCGGTCTCCTGCTCTGGTGCCGGGAGAACCTCCCCGCGGATCTCGGGGGCGCGAGCCTCGAGGAGAGCGTCCGGCAGGCGTTCAACGCATTTTGGGAAAAGACGGGGCACGCGGCTCCCGCAGGCCTCCGGGTGACGGCAACGCCCGGTACGGGCGGGAAAGCCGGGGTCTTAAGGGTCGTCATCGACCCGTCCCGGGAGGTACTCCCGACGGGAGAGCGCATCGAACTGGAAATCCCCTGGTAGGCGGGGCAGCTACGCGATCAGGCCCCTCAGGGAATTCTTCAGGAGATCGGGGATGTTGTCGATCGCCTCGTTGCTGGTGATCTCCTGAAAGGCGGAGATCCCCGAGAGCTGGGTGATCTGCATGATGAATTCGTCGGGCGGGAGGAACGTCTCGACGGGGGCCGTGACCATGACGACCGGCAGACCGCCCAGATCCGTAAGTCCCTGCACATCCACACGGTACCGCAGATCGCCGAGCAGCGCCCCCAGCGCGGGAAAGTGCTTCAGGTAGACGACGAGCGCCAGGTGGGACAGGAGCGCGATACGCATGTCGTCCGGGTTGCGCGTTTCGGTCCCCGCAACCATTGCCCTCAGGCGAACCAGCGGGCACTCGCTCCGGAACGAGAGGATCCAGCGGACGGGAGATGTGACGGAAACGGTCTTGCTGTCCCCGCCGCTATCGAGGACCAGGGGGTATTGGTAGAGCGCCGCATCCAGCTGGCCCATCAGGGACGGAAGGGGGGGCTGCAGCTTCTTCGGAAGACCGAAGGGCTTCTCCGAAACGGAGGCATACCGTTCCTGGAGATCCGCGAACGCCTTGTCCGACCGGGGGACGTCCTCAACGATGGCGCTCTTGATGAACGTCCCCAAGAGCTTACGGGGGACGAAGAGGGGGCTCAAGGTTTCGAGGTGCACCGAGAGTCTTTTCCCGAGGGCGTTGCCGATCTTCTCCGTGGCCTGGCGGAGCCGGAAGAACTCCTGGTTGTCGAGGTTCTTGCGGGCGACGGTTTCCTGAGTCGTCATATCCTCGGAATCCTTGTGGAATTTTCCATAATCCTTAGCATGAGCCCCGGAAAAAGGCAAAGTCTTTCTCCTGCGGGGACCGTCACTTGAGCGTCACCACGTAAACCTCGGCGTCATCCCCCGCCGCGTAGGACCCGAACAGCAGGGAGTCCGGTGCGCCGGACACCTTGGCGAAATAGGACGTCTTCGGCCCGATCTCGTTCTGCACGGCCCATGCGACATACTGCTTTTCCCCGAAATCGATCTTCATCCCCCGGACGGGGTACTCGAGGGTGGAACGGCTCGGCAGCATGCCGGAGGGACCGACTCCGTGGAAGGTGATCTCCGCTCCGCAGACCCCCAACATCACTCCTTTCCACGTGCCGTCGTTCGGACCGACCTCGAACCACTGCCCGATCTGCGGGTTGCCGTAAACGTCCATGCGGTATTCCCTCGGGAGAGCCGCCTTCGCCGGCGCGTGGGCCTTCGCCACGAGTTTGGGTCCCAGGCCCGGGTCGTCCACCGGGAGCGGCTCCATCGACCGGAGGGGCGTCGGCAGGGTTCCGACATCCACCGTCTCGCCGCGGGGGTGGAGGAGGAGAACGGGGAACCCGGCACCGCGCTGCGCCTGCACGGTGACGGAGAGGACCGAAAGCCCGTACCGGATCGACGGGTTGGACAATTCCTCCTTCGACCCCACGACGACCCATGCGGCCACTTCGGGCTTCAACAGCTCCGCGCGGGGCCCGATCCACGCCATCTTCCCGAGATCGTCCTCCCAGAAGTGGCCTTTGACCTCGAGCCCGTAACTCCCGATCTTCCCGTACAGCGTCTTCACCGCGTTTTCCGAACGGCCCAGCGAGGTCATCCAGATCGTCTTTTTCATGGGATCATCCTTTCCGGGGATTCATGCTTGGACCAATACTTCCCGGATCTCCAGTGCCCCGAGGTTCGGGACCGGGCACGAACCGCGCCATACGAGGAAGAAGCGATTCTCCCCCGGGAGCAGGCCGAGCGTGTCGAGACGCATCTCCATGGGTTCGGTCGATTGCGGAGCTTCCCAGCCAAGAAACTCGATGTCGGCCCGGGTCACCGTGACGGCGGGGCGAACGCCCGGAAGACGGAACCGCAGGCGCCCCTCGGGGGTCAGGTTGACGAGTTCCACCTCCTCGTCCCCTTTGAGATAGCCCGGTACCTGGAGATCGGGCTGGGCCGCATTGTGGAAATCCGGCCGGAAATCGGCCGGCGGTTTGGGAGATCTCTCCTTCTCCCACTTTTCGTCGTACGTCCCGAGATAACCGATGCGCGGCTGACAACCCTTCCCCACGACGCCGAAGCCTGCGGGCCGCGGGTGATCCTTCCAGTGGCGGATGAGGCCTTTCGGGTCCTCGATGTTCGGGAGAAAGGTCTTTTCGGGATCCTCGACGACCTCCTGGTCGAAGTAGCCGCGCCCCCCGGGATTCTCCGCGCAGGTGCCGCCGGTCCTCATGTCCATGCCGCCGAACGCTCTCTCGGGGACAAGATCCATCGTCAGGAAAGGGATGGGGGACGTCATGGTCGAAGCAAGTTTCTTGCCGTCGCAGACCCACTTTCGTTCGCCGAAGATCCTCAGGGACTTGATCAACGACCCGACGCGCAGGGTCACGTCGACCCACGGCGCGGGCCGCCCCCCCGGAGCATGGGCCTTCCCCGCCAGTACGATGTCCCCCCGCGGCTTGAAAGGGACCACGTCCGACTCCCACTTGGCGGTCAGGCCTTTCCCGGAGTCGCCGGGCTCATCCCCGTGGGCGACGGGAATCGGTTCGTCCGCCGGCGCCACGGCCCCGTCCGCCCCGACGGAGAAGGTCCCCCGGACGATGACGACAAGACCCGCCTTCCCTTCGTGGCTCATCACCGGTAGGGCTTCCGCAAGGAAAGGTGTTTTGTTTTCGATCTTCATCCGGCTTCGTCGGGTTGTCCGGCTACGCGAGGCAACCGGGCAAACCGGTTCCGACCCCTCCGC
>CAYILU010000160.1:0-3954 GCA_964364235.1 uncultured bacterium
CGCCCCCCTCCTGCGGCGACTCCGCCGGACCCTCCCGTTGCGTGCGCCTTCCGGGACCGCTGTTGGTCAATGGCTCATGTCCCCTTCGCGGAAGTACTCCACGAGGGCCCGTTCGACGACCAGCTCGGGCGTCACCCGCTTGTCCCTGCAGAACTCCCGAAGCGTCTCCAGCAGGGCCATCGGCAGCGAAACCGTGAGTTGCCCCAGTCCGCCGTTTTCCCCGCTCTCCCGTTTTCCGCTCATGGCTTCTCCCCTTTTCGGTCCGCGTCGCCGTACTGGTAAAATCGGCGGAACACGGCGCGCAACCTCTCCTCGTCGGTTATGTCGCCCCCGCTGGCCAGGTGGATCATCTCTCCGTTCAGGAAAATGCAGTAGCGGTCGAGGACCCGACGGGCCGCCGCCAGGTCGTGCTCGGCCAGAAGGATCGTGGCTTTCCCCTTGAGCGTCCCCTCGATCACCGCAAGGATCCGGTCGCGGACTTCGAGCGACAGCCCCAGGAACGGCTCGTCCAGCAGGAGGAGCGAGGGGTTCCCCATCAACGCGCGTCCGATTACCAGCATCTGGCGCTCGCCCCCGGAGAGGATTCCCGCCGGTTCCCCCGCCTTCTCCCTGAGGACCGGGAAGAGCTCGTGGACCCTCCGCCGCGCCGCCTCCCTCTGGGCCGAGGTCCGCAGGTAGCCGCCCACGTCCAGGTTTTCCCGGACGGTCATCCGCAGGGCCACCCTCGCCCGGTCGGACACGTAGTGCACGCCGCGGGCGACGCGCTCGTGCGCGGGGAGAAGGGTGATGTCCTCGCCGTGGTAGGTGATCCTTCCCTCCGATGCCCGGACGAGCCCCGCGATCGCCTTGAGGAACGTGGTCTTCCCGGAGCCGTTCGCCCCGAAGACCGCGACGATCTCCCCCTGCCGGGCGGAAAGCGAGACGGAGTTTACCGCCCTCACCTGGCCGAACCGGACGGACAGGTTCTTCACCTTAAGGTCCAAGCCGCCCCCCTTGTCATTTCGCCCCCGCGTCCGTGCCGCGCGGCGCCGGGTCCTCGTCATGCCCGTGCGCGTGGTTCGCGGCCGGAACGTATTTCGCCAGGTCCCCCGGCTTCCCTTCCCAGAAGACGCGACCGTCCTCGATGGCCACCACCCTGTCGCAGAGCTCCTCGAGGATCAGCGGGTTGTGGGAGATCAGCAGGAAGGAGATCCCTTCCTCGCGGTGGAGGGACCGCATGAGGGCGACCATCTCCGCCTCGTCCCGCGCCGAGAGGGCGGAGAACACCTCGTCGAAGAGGATCAGCCTGGGCCGGCAGGAGATGGCGCGGGCGAACTCGAGGCGGCGCAGGCACCCCTGGGAAAGCTTCGCGGCAGGCCAGAACCGCTGGGCGAAAAGCCCGGTCCTGACCAGCAACGACTCTATTTCCTCTTCCACCGTGCTTTCCGGAGGCTGGCCGCTTGCGCCATGCGGGTCCCGCCTGGCCGCACGGCCGGCCTCTCCGCACAGCATCGCGACGCGCACCGATTCGACGACGGTGAGGGAAGGGTACGGATCCGGGATCTGGAACGTCCGGGAGATCCCGGCCCGAAACCGCGCGTCCATCGTAAGCCTCGTGATGTCCTTTCCCTCGAAGACGACCCTCCCTCGATCGGGGGGGACCAGGCCGGATATGATGTTGGCAAGCGTGGTTTTCCCGGACCCGTTCGGGCCGAAGAGCCCCACGACCTCTCCCCGGCCGAGTGCAAGGGTGATACCGCGAAGGACGCGGTTGACGCCGTACGATTTCACGATCTTTTCCGCGAGCAGCAGTTCGCTCAAAGGGCCTCCCCCTTCGCCTGCACCATCCTGCGGCTCCGCGCTCTTTCGCGCAGGGCGCCCACCACGCCTCCGGGGAAGAACCGGAGCGTGAGCAGTAGCGCCAGCGCGTACGTAAGGACCCTCCCGGCGGGCGGGATCCCCGTCCCCTGCAGGAGGGAATGCAGCACGAGCGCGGCGAGGACCGGTCCCACGATGGTCCCCCTCCCCCCGACGGCGGCGAAGGTGGCCGCCTGGAAGGAGAGCTCGAGGGAAAAGTCGTCGGCTGTCGCGCGCCCCACGCACGCGGCGAACCCCACCCCGGCGGCCCCCGCCAGCACCGCCCCCACAACGAACGCCCGGCGCTTGTGGCGCAGGATGTCGACCCCCGACGCGCGGGCGGAAAGCTCGCTCCCGGAAATGGCGGTCCAGATGAGCCCCTCCTCGGACCGGGCGATCCTGAGCATGGCCCACGTTGCGAAGCAAAGGAAGGCAAGCGCGGCGTAGTACGCCGTCCAGGGGGATAGCGGCTGCAGCCGGAGCAGGACCGGGATCCCCCCCTCGCCTCCCCACGAGTAGGCTCCCCGCGGGCTGAAAAAGGTCTGGCCGAGGAAGAATTCGTGCGCCGCCTCTCCCAGGGCCAGGGTTAGCAGCGCGACGAAGGGGCCTTTCAACGGCGCGGAGAGGACGCCCACCGCCGCCCCCGCGGCGACGGAGAGGAGGAGCGCGGCGACGGCCGCCAGCGGGAACGGCAGGCCGGCCAGGCTCGTGAGCAGCGCGCAGGTGTAGGTCGCCGTCCCGAAAAAGAGCGCGTGCCCGAGGGAGATCTGCCCCGCAAGCCCTCCCGCGATGTCCCAGGACCCCGCGAACACGGCCAGGAGAAATCCCACCGTCAGCACGTTGAGGAAATAGGCATCCAGCCCCGCAAGCGGAAGAAGAAGCAGGACCCCGGCCGCCGCCGCGAGGGCGCCGGGGATCCTTCCGTACGGGGAAATCCCGGGTTTTTTCATCGGGGTCGTCCCACCCTCTCTCAGTAGTCCCGTCCCCTCACTGTGGCTGAAAGACCGGTGGGGCGCAGCACCAGGAGAAGACATATGACGGCGAGCAGCAAGAGGTACGACCAATGGGGGGCCAGGAGGTAGGCGCTCAAGTTGGAGAGGAGCCCCAGGCCTACCGCCAGGAAGAAGATGTTCCAAACCTTCTCCATGCCTGATGCGATCACGACGATCAGCGACAGGATCAGGGGGACCCTTCCCATCGTCGGCGAGATCGCTATGGCCGGGGCCAGCAGGGCCCCGGCGACCGCCGCTATCGCCGAAGCGGCGCCGAACGTCAGGTACCGGATCTTCTCGACGTCCATCCCGACGGAACCCGCGATCTCCTCGTCCTCCGCGACGAGTTTCAAGGGGAGCCCCCACGGCGAGGAAAGGAAGAACGCGAGCCCCCCGAGCAACCCGAGGGAGAGGAGGAAGGAGGCGACCCCCCATCTGCGGAGCGTGACGCCCCCGAGCGCCACCCAGGGATCGCCGAGATCGATGGAAATGGGGTGGGGCCCCCAGATCATCTGCGCCGCCTGCTCGAAGAGGATCGCGAATCCAAGTGAACCGACCGCCACCGAGAATGGGTGGGACCGGACGGGGTTGATGAAGCTCCTGCCCAGGAAAACCCCGAAGGCGAAGGCGATGACGGCTGCCATGAAGACGGCGGCGAATGGATTGCCCACGCCCCTGTCGTCGAGGACGTAGGCGACATAGGCGCCCAGCGTGAAGAAAGCCCCGTGGGAGAGGTTGACCACCTTGACGACGCCCAGGATCAACGCGAGCCCCGCCGCCATGAGCGCGAACGAAGCGCCGGTGAACAGACCGTCCAGGAGGACCTGTGCCAGGGGGGTCAAAGCGGCGCCCGATCCGTTCAGCGCCTGGGGAAGACGATCCTGGCGCCTTCCTTCTCCCATCGGATCACGGTTCCGCGGAGGTCCCCGGGGCCGGTCCCCCAGACCGCCTGGTGCGAGGCGTCGAACCGGTATGTCCCCGACACGCCGGGGAACGAGCCCTTCTCCAGCGCGGAGAGGACGGCGTTCGTGTCCGGCCTGCCGGCCGCGCGAATTGCGGACAGGAGAACCGTCACGGCGTCATAGGGGAGCGTGTCGCTGTACCCCACCGGGGGATATCCGTACCG
>CAYILU010000161.1:0-1322 GCA_964364235.1 uncultured bacterium
ACAGGACGCTTTACGCCCACCTGGGGGAGCGCGCCGTGGCCACCGGGGATGTCGTTGAGAAAGGGGAATCCCTCGGCACCGTGGGAGCGACGGGCCGGACCACAGGTTCCCACCTTCACTACGAGGTTCACGTAAACGGCCTTGCGGTAAACCCGTCCCGCTTCCTCGATTAGCGTGCGGGGACACACCTCAACTACATCATGATCGGAAATATTCTTAAAAAGGTTTTCGGCACGCAGAACGAGCGCGTGCTGGAGCGGATCGCCCCCGTCGTCCGCCGGGTCAACGAGCTGGAGCCGCAGGTGGCGGCGCTGCCCGACGACCGGCTTGCGGCGAGGACGGCGGAGTTCCGCCAGCGGTTCGAGAACGGGGAATCCCTCGATTCGCTCCTCCACGAGGTGTTCGCCACCGTGCGGGAGGTCTCGAAGCGCGTTCTCTCGATGCGCCACTTCGACGTCCAGCTGATCGGCGGCGCGGTCCTCCACGAGGGGAAGATCGCCGAGATGCGGACCGGCGAGGGGAAGACGCTCGTCGCCACCCTCCCCGTCGTCCTCAACACCCTGACCGGCCGCGGGGTGCACCTGATCACGGTCAACGACTACCTCGCCAAGCGGGACGCCGAGTGGATGGGGTCCATCTACAAGTTCCTCGGGCTGTCCGTGGGGGTGATCGTCCACGGGATGGACGACGCGGAGCGGAAAGCCTCCTACAACTGCGACATCACCTACGGCACGAACAACGAGTACGGGTTCGACTACCTGCGGGACAACATGAAGTTCCGCATCGAGGACATGGTCCAGCGGGATCTCCACTACGCGATCGTGGACGAGGTGGACTCGATCCTCATCGACGAGGCGCGCACGCCCCTCATCATCTCGGGGCCGGCCGAGGAGGCCACCGACAAGTACGTCCGGGTCAACTCGATCATCGGGTACATGAAGAAGGACGTGGACTACAAGGTCGACGAGAAGGCCCGCAGCGTCATGCTCACCGAGGACGCCGGGATCCCCAAGGTCGAGCGCCTGCTCGGCGTGGACAACCTCTACGAGCCCCGAAACATCGAGATCCTCCACCACGTCAACCAGGGCCTGAAGGCCCACGTCCTGTTCAAGCGGGACGTCGACTACATGGTCAAGGACGGCGAGGTCGTCATCGTCGACGAGTTCACGGGGCGCCTGATGCCGGGGCGGCGCTGGTCCGACGGGCTGCACCAGGCCGTGGAGGCCAAGGAAGGCGTCAAGATCGAGAACGAGAACCAGACGCTGGCGACCATCACCTTCCAGAACTACTTCCGCATGTTCAAGAAGCTGGCCGGCATGACC